>JAIBAS010000557.1 GCA_019695075.1 Promineifilum sp.
GGCCAGCGGCGCGCTGAGTTCGACCAACGCCGCCGCGTCGGCCAGCGCCGCGCTCAGCCGGTCGCGTGCCGCCGGGTTGGCGGCCACGTAGGCGTCTACCTCCGCCCGCTCGTCGTCCGTCAGGGCGTCGAGGGCGTAGAACGGGAAGAGTTCGTCTTCGATGCGGTCGTTCCGTTCCATCACGATTCGTCGCTTGGCGCGCCCAAGCGGGCGCGCAGATTTTGCAGGCCCAGCCGGGCGCGCGTATGCACTGTGCCCAGCGGCGTGCCCATCGTCCGGGCGATCTCCTGGCGCGTCAGCCCGCCAAAGTAGGCCAGCTCCAGCACGCGCTGTTGCTCGGCCGACAGTTCGCCCAGCGCCCGGCGCACCTGAGCCGCGTCCATGGCCCGCTCGGCCGCCTCCGGCACGCTGTCGTCCGGCGCGGGCGTCAGGTCGAAGCGGCGCGCCTCGGTTTCGTCACGGGCCGGCTGTGGGCGCACGCTCTGGCGGCGCAGCACGTCCAGCGCCTGCCGCCGGGCGATGCTATAGAGCCAGGCGCGCAGGGGGCCTTTTGCGGCGTCATAGGTGTTGGCCTGGCTCCACAGGCGCCAGTATGTTTCCTGCAAGACTTCCTCTCCAACGGCCCGGTCGTTGACGATCTTGACGACGATGCCCAGAATAATGGCCGCATGGCGATCATAGAGCAGCGCGAAGGCATCCGGGTCGCGCGCGGCGACACGGCTCATGAGCTGCTCATCGGTCAGTTGGCCATCGCTGAGACCTGCCAGCGGGTTTGTCGTTTCCGTCATGGGCAGTTGCGATGTATACTGATGCGTCGGGCCGCCCGCCGGGTGGGCCAGCCTATAAAGAATACGCACGACATCGCCGCCTGAATCTTAGCCCATTCGATCAAACTGTAAAGGACGTGGCCAACCGCGCCCGCACGAAAGGGTGACAACTATGAATGACAAGAAGCCGGACGAACCGCGGCAGCGCGGGCAATATATGGGCGTGGCCATCGCCCTCGGCGTCGCCTTGGGCATCGTCTTTGGCCAGATGACCGATAACCTGGCCATTGGCGTTGCTTTGGGCACGGCGTTGGGCGTGGTCGTTGGGTCAATTCTCGACGCGCGCCGCTAGCCGGTCGCAAGGGGAGTACTATGCATCTGTACCTTATTCGTCACGGACAAAGTTATGTCAACCTAAAGGACTGGAGTGGCGGCAACCAGGACACCGGCCTGACCGACCTGGGCCACCGGCAGGCCGCCGCGCTGGGCCAGTGGATGCCGACGGAGATCATCAGCATCGACGTGCTCTACGCCAGCACCATGCAGCGAGCGCAGGAGACAGCCGCCTACGTCGCCGCGGCCTATAACGTGCCCATCACCAACGACGACCGCCTGCGCGAGATCGGCAACAACCGCGCCGACCATCTGCCCTGGCCAAGCGACGACCTGCCGGAGTACAGCGACTACTGGGGCAGCGAGCGGCCGTTTGCCTCCGTGACGCCGGGGCGCGAGGGCGGCGAGAGCCTGATGCACTTCCGCACGCGCGTGGGCGCGTTTGTGGAGGACATGATCGAACGCCACCGCGACCAGGTTGTCGTCGCCGTTTGCCACGGCGGGGTCATCGAGCTGAGCTTCGACCACATCTTCAACATTGGCCCGTGGCGGCGCTGCGAAGTGTGGTGCAAGAACACGGGCATCACCCGCTTCGAGTACGTTGAGCACCCGCGGCGCGAAATGTGGCGGCTGCACTACCACAGCCGCGCCGAACACTTGCAGGGCATCGAGTCGGCCGCGGCGTCGCTGACGCTCCAGGAGTAGTATGCACCGAGAGTCACCGGCCGCGGCCGTCACCGTCGAGCGCGACTATAGCCGCAAATGGTTCGTCATGTCCGCCGTCGCCATGGGCATCTTCCTGGCGACCATCGACGGCAGCATCGTCAACGTTGCCCTGCCGACGCTGACGACCTACCTTAACACCGAGTTCGCCATCGTGCAGTGGGTCGTGCTGGCCTATCTGCTGACGGTGACAACGCTGCTGCCCGTCGTCGGCCGGCTGGCGGACATGTACGGCCGCAAGCAACTCTACGTCCCCGGCTTCATCGTCTTCACCATCGGCTCATTGCTGTGCGGCCTGTCGCCAACGGTCGGCTGGCTGATCGCCATGCGTGTCCTACAGGGCGTGGGCGCGGCGCTCATCCTGGCCCTGGGTTTGGCCATCGTCACCGACGCCTTTCCGCCGGGCGAGCGCGGCCGGGCGCTGGGCGTCACCGGCACAATCGTCTCCATCGGCATTGTCACCGGCCCGACGCTGGGCGGCATCATCATCGCGAATCTGTCGTGGCACTGGATCTTCTTTGTCAACGTGCCCATCGGCATCCTGGGCGTCTATCTGACGTTGCGCCACGTGCCGCGGGCGCGTCCGCCGGGCAACCAGCGCTTCGACCTGGCCGGCGCGGCGACGCTGTGCCTGGCCCTGCTGGGCATTTTGCTGAGCCTGACCACGGCTCAGGAGCGCGGCTTCACCGACCGCACTGCCATCATGCAATTCGTCTTCGGCGTCTTTTTCCTCGTCGCCTTCGTCACTATCCAGCGTCGCCACCCGCAGCCGATCATCGATCTGGAGCTATTCCGCAACCCAGTCTTCACCGTCAACCTGGCCACCGGCCTGCTGGTATTCATCGGCCAGGGGTCGGCCATTCTCATCCCATTTTATCTGGAGAACGTACTGGGGTATGGCGTGCAGCAAGTGGGTTTGTTGCTGGTGGTGCTGCCGCTGACGATGGGCGTCGTCGCGCCCATCTCCGGGACGCTCAGCGACCGGCTGGGCAGCCGGCCGATCACTGTGGCCGGGTTGGCGGTCATCGCCCTGGGCTACGTGGCCCTGGCGACGCTGAGCACAGAGACGACGGCCGTCGGCTTCATGTGGCGCTACGCGCTTATCGGCGTCGGCATTGGCCTATTCAATTCGCCCAACAACAGCGCCACGATGGGCACGGCGCCGCCGAACCGGCTGGGCGTGGCCTCGGCGCTGATGTCGCTGACACGGTCGATGGGGCAGACGATGGGGTTGGCGCTGCTGGGGGCGCTGTGGGCCGGGGTGGTCTTTCGCGCCGTGGGCGGGATTCTGCCCGGTGGGGCCACGACCGCGCCGGCCGAGGCGCAGGCAGACGCGCTGCGCGTGGTCATGCTGGTCATTGCCGGCATGGACGTACTGGCCCTGGCCCTGGCCCTGGTGGCCTGGCGCGGCGAGCGCGGCCGGCCGGTACTACCCCGCGCCGAGTTGGAACAAGAAACGATCCAGATCGGCCACTAGGTCTCGTCTCGCTCACCCATCGTATGCCCTCCCGCTTGATTTTGTCGGCAAACGGAATCTTCTCCAGCGGCAGGATATCGATGTCCTGGCCCAGCGCGCGGGAGACTTCGCCGGCCATGCCAAAGAAGTCGCGGCGATCCTCCCAGACGACGGCGATGTCGATGTCGGATTCGGCGTGGTAGCGCCCCGGCTGGGCCAGCGAGCCGAAGATATACGCTTCCCGCACGCCGAAGCGCGGCAGCCATTCGTCCAACACCGCCAGCACCCTGGCCAGCGTTGCCTGTCGCCGGCGTTCCCATTCGGCGCGGCGCTCGGCCAGGGCGCGGTCGAGAACGGAGGTATCGTAGGGCATGGCCACATTATAACACAGGCGTGTAGGACGGGTTGCCAACCCGTCCTACAGA
>JAIBAS010000371.1 GCA_019695075.1 Promineifilum sp.
ATCACCGGCGAGTCGATTCGCATCGACGGCGGCGGGTCGCTGTGGCGCAAGACGTGGGAGGTGCCGGAGCATGGGAATGGGCCGCAAGGCTTCATGGGGTTCGAGCAGGACGACTAGTAGGTATAAAAGCACGGCGGTCCGCCAAGTTGCTGGTGGCGGACCGCCGCCGGGCGGATGGAGAAGACACTCCAATCCGGTAGCCCTTACCGTTCTCCCTGGTCAGCCAGCACAACCTCGGATACACCGTCACGAAGCGCCAGGACGCTCTCGCTGTTCAATGCCGCCACGCTATACTGCCGCACCACCTCGCCTGTCGCGGCGATGCGGTCCGTGTTACGCGACTGGTTATTGGCGATGTGGATACCTTTGTAGAACACACCACCGCCGGAAGCGCCCTTCTCGACGTATGAATCAAGTTCCACGCAGGGCGCGCCGTCCGTGACGTACGCCGCCGTGATTCGCGCCCAAATAACCCGGGTCGTCGTCAGGTCCCAGTCGATCTGGGCGACCTCGCTGCCAGGCTGGAGGTTCAGATCGGCTATCCGGCCCGGCTCGGCCGACGCCACGCCCAGGCTGTCGAAGAAACCGACGCCACTGTACTCGTGGAAGTCCAGCACCAGCGTTTCCGGCGTGATCAGGACGGCGCTGAAGTAAGCTAACGGTGCTTTCAGCAGGATGACGTCGCCGTTAGCTTTCAGCACCGACACGGCCGAGATGAGGCCGTCGCCGCCCCGGCTCAGTGCCTCGCCGGAGACAGGGTAATGGTTATGTGTCACCAGGTAGCGCCCGCCGATGACCGTGGCGTGGCCGATGCCGCCGCTTGAGCCATGGAACTCCAGTCGTACCGTTGAGGCCAGAACCCTATCGGCCAGCGCGGCGCAGTTTGCCGCCATCTCCGGCGCGGGATCGGCGCAGGAGGGGCTTTCTGGAGCCTGAGTCGCTACGGGGGGCGCGGCCGGCGATGAGGAGCAGGCGACCACGTTTGCCAGGACGAAGCTCAACACCGCCAGCCCCACGATAAGCCACGCCCGCCGCTTCATCTCCGCCTCGCTCGTTGCGCTACGACGACCGTCTTAACGACAGTATCGCATCCGAGCGACACGGCCTCGTCTGCGGGGCGTCTGCGCAGCGTCTCGGCGGCGTGTGCCAGCCGTCAACCGCGTGTCGCATCCGGCCGTGCCACGGGTAGCGGCGTCTCCGAGGGCTAGACGTGGCGTCGGCGTCGTGTTATGATGAAGCTAATTCACCGGCGCGTCAGAAATCACAACTTGGAAGGAGAAACCGCCGGCGAGTCAGAGGAAGCGGCCATGTCGGGGTTAGCGCTCAATCTACTGGGCCCGGTGGTCGTTACCGTCGACGACCAGGTCTTCGATGGGCTGCACATCCGGCCGGCCGTCGCCCTGTGCGTTTACCTTGCCTGCCGGCCGGAGCGCCATCGCCGCGAGCATTTGATGGCCCTGCTCTGGCCCGACTGGCCGCCGGTCGCCGCCCACAAGAACCTGCGCCAAAACCTCTACACGGTGCGGCGCGCCCTACCCGCGGTCACCTCGCGCGACGGTCGCGGCCCAGTTCCCCTGGTGCTGGCCGACCATGACACGCTGCGCCTCAACCCCGAGGCAGTCGTCGACCTCGACGTGGATCGGTTCGCGGCCCTGCTGCGGCAAAACACCATCGAGACAACGGAGGCGGCCGTTGCCCTCTATCGCGGCGACTTCCTGGCCGATTTCTACCTGCCCGACAGCGCTCCGTTCGAGGAGTGGGCGGCGGCGCGGCGGGCCGACTTGCGTCGCCAGTTGCTGGCAGCGCTGGACCGGTTGGCCGAGCATGCCCTGGAGCACGACGCCTTGGACGAGGCCGCGGCCTACGCGCGGCGACAACTGGAGCAGGACAGCCTGCGCGAGAGCGCCCACGTGCAGCTGATGCGCGCTCTGGCGCGGCAAGGAGAGCGAGCCGAGGCTCTGACGCAGTACGAGGCGTGTTGCCGCCTGCTCCGCGCCGAGCTGGACATAGAACCGGCGGTCGAGACGCGGGCTGTGGCGGCGCGGATCGCCGCAGGAGAGGAAGAGCAAGCCCGACCGGCGGTCGCGCTACGGCTGCCGGTTCGCCACAACCTGCCGGCGCAACTGACCAGCTTCATCGGCCGCGAACGGCAGATCGGCGAGGTCCGGCAGTTGCTTGCCCGGTCGCGCCTGGTGACGTTGACCGGCGCGGGCGGCTGCGGCAAGTCGCGGCTGTCGCTGGAGGTGGCGGGCAGCCTGCGGGAAGGTTACGCCGACGGCGTCTGGTGGGTCGAGCTTGCCCCGTTGGACAATCCTCAACTTGTGGCCCAGACAGTCGCCTTTGCCGTTGGCCTGCGCGACCTCTCCGACCGGTCGATCCAGGAAGCCCTGATCGATTACCTGCGCTCGCGGCAGACGCTGCTGATACTGGACAATTGTGAGCACCTCATCGCGGCCTGCGCGTCGCTGGCCGAATCGCTGCTGCGCGTGTGCCCTGCCCTAAGTATCCTGGCCACGAGCCGCGAGTTGCTTTCCATCCCCGGCGAAACCATGTACATCGTCCCGTCGCTGGATATGCCGGAGCCCGACCACCAGCCACCCGACACGCTGGCGGCGGTCGAATCGGTCCGGCTGTTCATCGAACGGGCTGCGGCCGTTCGCTTCGGCTACGCTTTGACCGGAGAAAACGCCTCGGCCGTAGCCCAGATCTGCCGGCGGTTGGACGGCATCCCCCTGGCCATCGAACTGGCCGCGGCGCTCGTGGAGGTGCTGTCGGCCGGACAGATCGCCCGGCGGCTGGACGACCGGTATGGCCTGCTGACCGGCGGCAGCCGCACGGCGCTGCCGCGTCACCAGACGCTGCGCGCAGCAATCGAATGGAGCTACACCCTGCTTTCGGAGCCGGAGCGGCGCCTGTTCGCGCGACTGGCGATATTCCGCGGCGGCTGGACTATGGAAGCGGCCGAGTCCATCTGCGCCTGCGAGGTGTTGCCTCAGGCCGGCATCCAAGATCTGCTCCGCCGCCTGGTCGAAAAGTCCCTGGTCATCACCCGCGAGACCAAGAACGAGATGCGCTATTCGCGGCTGGAGACCATTCGCGAATACGCTGAGGAGAAGCTTCGCGAGTCGGGCGAATTGGAGCAAGTGCGCCGCCGGCACCTGACCTACTTCCTGGAATTCGCCGCGCTGGCTGACGGGCATTTCAACGGGCCGCAGGCGATGGAGTGGACCGATCGACTGGAAGCCGACTACGCCAACCTGCGCGCCGCGCTGGAGTTTGCCTTCGATTGTCCGGAGTTGGTCGAGTCCGGCCGCGCGCTGGCGATCACCCTCGGGGGTTCCTCCTTCACCGGTTTCTGGGACCGGCGCTCCCACTTCGGCGAGGCTAAGTTCTGGCTGGAAAAGGCGCTGGAGCCGGATCGTGTGCCCCTCGATCCCGCCGTAAAGTCCAGGCTGATCTACCGCTATGCACTGAATGCGCACATCTATTTGCCCTGGCCGAAGGATCGGGTCTGGCTGGAAGAAGCCATAGCGACCTTCCGGGCGCTCGGCAAGCCCTACCGTCGCGATTGCGCCAATCAGGGCTTTTCAGTAGTCGGTCAATAGGGCAATTGGGCGGCGATGCGGGCGTTGAAGATGCGCCGGGCTGCGGCGAGATTGTGATAACCCAGCTTGCGAACGAGGCCGATCACGAAGTTGT
>JAIBAS010000428.1 GCA_019695075.1 Promineifilum sp.
GAGCGGCCAGAAGCCAACGGCCAGCCCGGCGGCTGTCAGCAGCGCCACCGGCCGGCCGAATGCCTGCCGCGCCCAGGCGTAGACCGCGGCAATGAGGAGCAGGCTGAAGTAGACCGAGGTCAGGCGCGCGGCCAGGATGGTCGGGCCGGTGGCGCGCATGACGACGGCCGTGGCGTAGTCGTAGAGCGGCTCGCGGCCGTAGCCGATGGGGAAATACAGCGCCCGCGCGCCGTTGACGATGCTCCACGCGGTCAGGCCGTGGTCGGCTTCATCATGGGTCATTCCCGGCGGCGCGTCCCCCAGCGCCGCCAGCCGCAGCGCGGCGGCGAGCAGCAGGATGAGCAGAATCCAGGCGCGGGGAGCGAGGCGGAGCGGGCGGCCGGTGGCGGTCTTCACTGGCAGCGATGATACTGTCTGGCTACGCCGGTCGCAACTACGCTTGGCCGGCGCTCCCCGTGCGCCCCAGTGCCTGGCACTTTCCTGAGTGCCTGGCACTTTCTGATACATGGCGCGCTCGCCAAGAAGGTGCGTCGCACTTTCTGAAGTGCGACGCACCGGGGGAAAAGAAAACGCCACACGGACGAGCGTGTGGCGCTTCGGGTGCGGTTTAGAGTTGCCGGCGAACTGGCAACTGACCACTGATCACTAAATCATGCCAAAGCGTTCTTGGCGACATCGACCACGGCCGCGAACGCCGTCTCATCGCGCACGGCCAGGTCGGCCAGCGCCTTGCGATCCAGTCGGACATTGGCCACCTTCAGGCCGTGGATGAAGTTACTGTAGCTTAGCCCATGCTGCCGGGTGGCCGCATTGATGCGGGCGATCCACAGGCGGCGGAAATCGCGCTTCCGGTTGCGCCGGTCGCGATAGGCATAGAAGTACGACTTCATCATGGCCTCGTTGGCGCGCCGGAACAGCTTGCTCCGCGAACCCCACTGGCCCTTGGTCATGTCGAGGATCTTCTTATGACGACGACGGGTTACAAAACCACCTTTTACACGCATTGTGACTTACCTCGCATTTGGTTTCGCCTGGTCACTCAACCCCGGGGGCAAGGCCAGGCAGCGATTGACTGCTCGATCGGATTCCACTTAGGCCGGGGGATTGGCCTTGTACTTCTTGAGATAGGGGGCCATCCGCTTGATCCGGCGGCGATCGCCGGGGGCGCTGACCACGATCATCTCGGAGAATAGCTGCTTGCTGCGCTTCGACTTACGCCGCCGGAGATGGCTCTTGCCGCCCTTGGTGCGGACGATCTGGCCAGAGCCGGTGACGCGAAAGCGCTTGGCGGCCGCCTTGTAGGTCTTCAGTTTGTATTTCTTCGTTCCCTTTGGCATGGTTACATCCCTTTCCACAGTCTCAATCGGCCGCGGCTCATCTCGTCCTGAGCGGCTGCCGGAAAAAAAGGCCCCGCAGGGCCTTTTCCTACTACCGTTTTATCCGGTTGCCCGACTTGCGGCCGGGCGGCTCTAGCTCTTCTGGGTCGCCAGCGCTTCGGGGGAGAGGGTTAGGGTCATCCGCCAGCCTTCCAGCGTCGGCTGCTGTTCGACAATGGCGATATCCTTCAGGTCTTCGGCGATCTCCTGCAAGGCCCGCTGGCCGATCTCCGGGTAGGAGATCTCGCGGGACTTGAAGCGGACCATGAACTTGACCTTCTTGCCCTCTTCTAGCCACTTGCGCGCGTTGCGCACGCCAATATCCTTATGGTAACCGGTTGTTCGCGGCGTCAGGCGGATGGTCTTGATCTCGACCTTGGTCTGATTCTTCCGCGCCTCGCGCTCTTTCTTCGTCTGTTCGTAGGCAAACTTGCCGAAGTCCAACACCCGGCAGACGGGCGGGTTGGCGTTCGGGGCCACCTCGACCAGGTCCAGTTCTGCTTCCTCGGCGATGCGCAGGGCATCGAAGAAGGGCAAAACACCCCGATTGACACCGTTCTGGTCGATCAGGCGCACTTCACGCGCCCGAATCTGTCGATTGATACGATAATCGACGGTGTCGGGTCTTGTAACTGGAGGTTTCTTTACTCTCTTAATCTATTCAGTCCTCTTGGCGCGCGTTCTGAGCACCCAGAACAGCCCTACTAGTGAAACAGCAAAAACTTAGGCCCATGCCTAAGACAGACCTATGATAGCATAGAGGCACAGGCGCGTCAAACGCCCCGGCCCCGGCCAGGGGTTAAATATCGTTAGAGGCCAGCTGCGGCTGCGGCTTCTGGACGAAGTAGGCATACGCGCCCACGATCGCGCCCAGGATCACCAGCACCAGGCCGGTCCACAACTGCAAGTCGAAGCCCTCGCGCGAGCTGGAGTAGAACACCAGCGCGCCCAGCGCCACCAGTAGCACATTCACCAGCACCGGCATCACGCGGAAGCGGTCCCCGCCCCGGTCGAAGAAGACCTCGAACAGCCCCAGCAGGCCAAAGGCGATGACCAGGATGGCGATGATGATGAACGCCGTTGAGAGCGTCAGGACGTTGAAGTACAGCAGCACCAGCATGACCAGACCGCCGAGCAGGCCGACCAGGCCGCGAATGCGGTCGGTGGTCGAGCCGGGCGCGCGGCGGTTGAACAGGCCGCTGAACGTCTGCATCCCGCCGGCGATAGTAACGTAGATCAGGACAACGTAGGCGGCCGTCGTTCTGGCCGTCTCGCCGCCGACAATCAGGAAGATGCCCAGGCCCAGGGCGATGACACCCCTCAGCAGCGTCCAAATCCAGGTATTGCTGTTGGCTGCGGTTCCCTTTGCGGTCATGATTACCTCCGTGTGATGGCAAATGGACAATGATTGGGAAATAACACACGCCCCCGGCCCGCCCGCTCACGTCTGGCCCGGCGTCTGGGGCGATGGCTAACCGATCATGGTAAAGACCAGGTTGGCAACGATGAGCAGCGCGAACATCAGCGCGGCCAGGATGAACACCCGCCGCAAGTCGCCGGTGATGTAGGCGTATTCGTCTTCCAGACGTTCGGCCGCGGCCTGGCTGCGGCTTATCTTGGGCGCGCGCGGCGTGCGCGGGGCGGCGGGGGCCGCCGGCGCGGCCGGTGTCGTGTCGAGCGGCGCGGACTCGATGTCGCTGTTGACGGGCGTGACGGCGCTCTTAGTGGGTTTGGCGGTGGATTTCGCCTTCGGTCGGTTTGTCTTCTTAGCCATAATCGTCAATTAATCCTCAAGGCAGAGTATAAGACCGACGACGCGCTTTGTCATCCCCTGTTTTCGGCCAACTGGGCAAAGACAACGATACGCTTGGTGTTGACGCGATACGGGTAACACGAAATGAGCGTCACCTGGGCCGCGTCCGTCGGGGCCATCACCCATACGTCGGTCGGATCGACGACGCGCACTTCGCTGACGACGTAGGTGTAGCTCTGCCGCTCGGTGGAGACGATGATCTCGTCGCCCACCTGCAAGCGGTCGAGGTAGCGGAACGGCTCGCCGTAGATGTCGTTGTGGCCGGAGAGGACGACGTTGCCCGCCCGCCCCGGTTGGCCGCTGCCGGCGTATTGGCCGATGCCCTTCTTCAGTTGCTCCCAGTCGTCGCCCTGCACGATGGGGTAATCGCCGCTGAGGGCGGGAATCTCCAGCCGGCGGGCCTGCTCCGGGCCGGGGGTGGGGATGGGCGGGGGCACGTAGGCGCTGACGGCCGGCAGCAGGTGGGCGGGGATGCCGCCGGCCTCGACCGGCTCCGGCGGCAGGCCAT
>JAIBAS010000506.1 GCA_019695075.1 Promineifilum sp.
GCTCGACCGGCCCACGGCGGCGCTGGCCGTGGCTGCCGCGCGCGCCCACGGGTTGGCCGTCGCCGGGGTAGACGTGTTGCTGTCGCGGCGGGGGCCGCTGCTGCTGGAGGTGAACTCCTCGCCGGGTCTGGAGGGGATCGAGAAGACGACCGGCGTCGATGTGGCCGAGGCCATCGTCGCCTACGTGGAGAGCGCCGCCGGCCGGTCGCGCCGCGGCTAGTTGACGGCTTGCCCGGCCGCGCGCTGGCCCTTCTTCGCGGCGATGTTGGCCGCGGTCAGTTTGCTGTCGCTGCGGTCGCCGACCTCCAGCCAGTGGCAGGCGGCGTAGTGGCCGCCGCCATAGTCCTTCAGTGGCGGCTCTTCCTGCGAGCAGAGGTCAAACGCCAGCGGGCAGCGCGTGTGGAAGCGGCAACCGCTGGGCGGATTGAGCGGGCTGGGCACATCGCCTTCCAGCAGGATGCGCTGCCGCCGGACGGTCGGGTCGGGTACGGGGATGGCCGACATGAGCGCCTGGGTATAGGGGTGCAGGGGGTCGGAGTAGAGGGCGTTGCGCGGGGCCATCTCGACCATCTTGCCCAGGTACATGACGCCGACGCGCTCGCTGAAGTGCTCGACTACGCTCAGGTTGTGGGCAATGAACAGGTAGGTCAGGCCAAAGTCGCGCTGTAACTCGCGCAGGATGTTGAGCACCTGGGCCTGGATAGACACATCCAGGGCCGATACCGGCTCGTCGCAGACGATGAATTTTGGCCGTAGCGCCAGGGCGCGGGCGATGCCGATGCGCTGCCGCTGGCCGCCGGAGAACTCGTGCGGGTAGCGGCGGGCGTGATCGGCGCGCATGCCGACGCGGGTCAGCATCTCGGCCACGGTCTCATAGCGTTCCTGGCCGCCCATGTCGGTGTGAACGCGCAGCCCTTCGCTGATGCTCTCGCCGATGGGCAGGCGCGGGTCGAGCGAGGAGTAGGGGTCCTGGAAGATGATCTGCATGTCGCGGCGCAGGGCCTTCAGGTCGCCGCCCTCGATCTCGAAGACGTTGCGCCCCTCGAACAACACCTCGCCCGACGTGCTGGGGATGAGGCGCAGGATGCTGCGGCCGACCGTCGTCTTGCCGCAACCCGACTCGCCCACCAGGCCGAACGTCTCGCCCTCGTTGATGAAGAAGCTGACGTCATCGACGGCCTTGACCCAGGCCTTGACGCGCTGCAACAGCCCGGCGCGCACCGGGAAGTACTTCACGAGGTGGTTGACCTCGACGAGCTTTTTGCGTTCGTGCGGCACGGCGGCGTTGCCGTTCGCGCCGGTCGGCTCGACCATCAGCGTCTCCTCATCGTGGCCCGCTCCCGCGGTAGGATGATCCTTACTCATAGAGCCAGCAGCGCACCGTGTGGTTGGGGGCAATGGGTTTGAGCGGCGGCTCTTCCTGGTTGCAGATCTCCAGGTTGTGCTGGATGCGGGCCGCGCAGCGCGGCCAGAACTTGCAACCCGTGGGCAGATCGACCAGATTGGGCACCGAGCCGGGGATCGTCGTCAGCGGTTTGTCGGTCTGCCCCAGCACCGGCGTGCTGCCGATGAGCGCCACCGTGTAGGGATGCTTGGGCGATTTGAACAACTCGACCACCGGCGCTTGCTCCACGATGCGGCCGGCATACATCACGTTGACCCGGTCGCACATCTCGGCGACGACACCGAGGTCGTGGGTGATGAGGATGATGGCCGTGTCCATCTTCGAGCGCATGTTGCGCATCAGGTCCAGGATTTGGGCCTGGATGGTCACGTCCAGCGCCGTGGTCGGCTCGTCGGCAATGAGCAACTCCGGCACGCAGGCCAGGGCCATGGCGATCATCACGCGCTGGGCCATGCCGCCCGATAGCTCGTGGGGGAAGGCCTTGGCGCGCGACTCCGGGTCGGGCACGCCCACCAGCGTCAACAGCTCGATGGCCCGCTTCTCACCGACTTCCTTGCTGACGTCCTGATGGATCTGCAAGACCTCCGAGAGTTGCTCGCCGACGCGGAAGACCGGGTTCAGGCTGCTCTGCGGCTGCTGGAAGATCATCGAGATGCGGTTGCCGCGGATGGCGGTCATGCGCGACTCCGGCAAATTGACCAGGTCCTGATTGTCGAAGAGGATCTCCCCATCGACGATGCGGCCGGGTTGGCTCAGCAGGCGCATGATCGACAGCGACGTAACGCTCTTGCCGCAGCCGGACTCGCCCACCAGGCCGACGACCTCGCCGCGCCGGACGCTGAAGTCGATGCCATCCACGGCCCGCACGACGCCGCCTTCGGTGAAGAACTGCGTGTGCAGGTTGTGGATGTCGAGCAGGGTGTTATCGCCGTTGTCCCCGGAGGCTCGGCTCTCTTTGGGCGCGCCGCGCTTAGTGGTCATGCCAATCATCGCCACGCTGTTTCTTGCGCTCCTTGCCCACGTACAACGCCACGCCCAGCACGGTCACAAAGATGCCGACGGTCGAAGTCGTGTAGGCCAGAAAGTTGAGGAGGAACGTCGATGGCACGTAGCGCAGGACGATCAGGAACGGCAACACGGCCCCGATGACCACCAGGATGAACCCCACACCGATGAGTCGGTTGAATGACATGGTTATCCCTTTGCGGAATCGTCATATAACCAGCAGGCCACACGGTGATGCTCCTCGACGACGAATTGTGGCGGCACCTTCACATTGCACAGCCCCTCCATGAAATGGGGGCAGCGCGGGTGGAAGCGGCACGCCGGCGGTGGGTTCACCAGGCTCGGCGGCTCGCCCTTGGGAATCTCGCGCATCACCAGAGCATTGTCGGCATTGGGGTCCGACGACGCCTCCAGCAAGGCGTGGGTGTAAGGGTGCTTGGGGTTGTTCAGCAGGTCTTCCATCCGCGCGAACTCGACGATCTCGCCGGCGTACATGACAAAGATGTACTCGGAGAAGTAGCGCACGGTGGAGAGGTCATGGGTGATGTAGATGACGGCCAGGTTGTGGCTCTCCTGCAGCTTGCGCAGCAGGCGTAGGATTTCCACGCGCACCGAGGCGTCGAGCATGGACACCGGTTCGTCGGCCACCAACAGTTTCGGCTCCATGACCATCGCCCGGGCGATGACGACGCGCTGCTGCTGCCCACCGCTGAGCATGTGGGGGTACTTGGGCAGCACCTCGTTCACCGGCGTCAGCTTGACCTCTTCGAGGATTTTGGTAATGCGCACCCGGCGCTGTTCCTTGTCGGTCATGCCGTTGATGATCAGCGGCTCCTCCAGGATGCGCTCGATGGTCATGAACGGCGGCAGCGCGCCGAAGGGGTCTTGCTGCACGTAGCCGATCTTGGAGCGGTACTGGCGCAGGTCTTCGCCGCGGGTTTCGCTGAGCGGGGTGTCATCGAAGATGACGTCGCCGCTGGTGGGCATGTTCAGGCCGAGGATGGTCTTCATCAGGCTCGACTTGCCGCAGCCGCTTTCGCCCACGCAGGCGATGGCCTCGCCCTGCTGCAAATCGAAGCGGACGCCATCCACGGCGCGCACGTAGCCGGCATGGCCGAAGCCGAAGCGCTTCAGCTCGTACCAGACGTGCAGGTCGTCGATGCGCAGCAGCGGCAGGCCGTTGCCGTTCGTGTGAGTCGTCCCGTTTGCTTTGCCTTTGTCGTTACTCATGGTGTGGACTCCCTCATGCGGACGGCTGCTCATACAGCCAGCACTTCACCAGGCGGTCGCCTTCGCGGGTATACATCGGCGGCTCCTGGTCACACTTCTCAAAGCGCCGCGGGCAGCGGTCCTTGAAGCGGCAGCCGGTCGGCGGGTTCAGGAGGCTGGGCGGCTGGCCGGTGATGAACTCCGGCTCAATCGTCTCGCGCAGCCGGGGCACGCTGGCCATGAGGGCGTGGGAGTAGGGATGCAGCGGCTTGGGGAAGAAGCGGCGCGCGTCGCCCACCTCGACGATCTGCCCGGCGTACATCACGGCCACGTTGTCGGCCAGCTCGCTGGAGGTGGCGATGTCGTGGGTGATAAGGATGAAGCTGGTTTCCAGCTCGTGCTTCATGCGCTTCATCAGATTCATGATGCTCGCCTGTGTCAGCACGTCCAGGGCCGAGGTCGGCTCGTCGAGGATGACCACGTCGGGCAGGGTGACAAGGGCCATGGCCAGCGCCGAGCGCTGGCGCATGCCGCCGCTCAGCTCGAAGGCGTAGCGGTGGAGGAAGTCGATGGGCACGCCGACGTGCTCCAGCATGCGCACGGCGCTCTTCATGGCATCTTCTTCATCCATGTTCAGGTGAACCATCGCCGGCTCAGCCACCTGGTCGCCGATCTTCATGACCGGGTTGAGGGCGTTCATGGCCGCCTGGGGCACCATCGAGATGCGCCGCCAACGAATCTCCTTGCGGAAGGACTCGTCGTTGAGGGCCATGATGTTCTGGTCGTGGAGCCAGATCTCGCCGTCGTAGCGGCCGGCGTTGCGGGGCAGCAGGCGCAGGATGGCTTTGGCCAGCGAGCTTTTGCCACAGCCGGACTCGCCGATGATGACCGTGGCCTCATTCTTGCGCAGGTCGAAATCGACGCCATCGACAGCCTGCACCGGGCCGCCGCGCGTCTGGAAGTATAAGCGCAGGTTTCTCACCCGCAGGACAGTCTCGTTCTCTTGGGCCATGATTTACACTTCACGCAGACGAGGATTGAAGACACGGTCGAGGGCAAAGCCCACCATTGCGAAGGCCAACCCGGCAATCATCAGCAGCACCGAGGGCAAAAGAATCCAGTAGTAGTAGCCGTTGAACAGCGCGCCCTGGGTGGCCGCGTCGTTGATCAGCTTGCCCCAGGTCGGCAGGACGGGGTCGCCCAGGCCCAGCACGGCCAGCGACGCCTCAAGGAAGACGAAGCCGGGCACGAGCGTGACGATGGCCGGAATGACCAGGGGCAGAATGCGCGGAACCAGATAGCGGAAGACGATACGCATGTTGCCGGCCCCGTAGGCGCGGGCGGCGTCGATGTAGGGCGACTCCTTCACTTGCAGGAAGATGGCCCGGTACTGCTTGATCTGGATACCGAAGATGCTGAGAACGATGACCAGGCCGAGCATCAGCCAGATGCTGCGTGAGTACAGCGTGCCGACCATGATCAGGATGGGTAAGAGGGGAATGATGGCATTCACCTCGGTAATGCGTTGAATGGCCGCGTCCATCCAGCCCCCGTACCACACGCCGACGGCGGCGATCGTCATGGTGATGACGGTGGTGGCCAGGGCAGCCAGCAGGCCGAAGGCCATAGCGATGGGCGTGCCCCACAGCAGGGCCACGCTCAGGTCGCGCCGGCGGTGGTCGGTCCCGGCGATACCGTGGACTTCGCCATAGCTGACGAAGGCCAGGTCAACTTTGGAGTCTGGCTCAAAGAGCAAGGCGGTGGCGTCCAGGCGGTACGTCCCCTGGAGGACTTGCAGCCCCTCCTGGTTCGGGTCGTCGAAGAGCGCCTCGACCACCGGAACGCCGTCAATGCCCGTCTCCCGCTCCAGCCGGCGCTGCAAGCGTTCGTCCTGGTCAAAGCGGAAGGAGCTATTGGCCGTGGCTGTGAACTCGCCCGCCCGAATCTCGCGCCCGTCGGGCGTGATCCAGGTCAACTCGACGAAGGGCTGTTTGGAGGCATATTGAGCCGTGCTAAACAGCGTCACTTCGGGCGGAAAGGTGTCGTAGGGGAAATCGAATTCGAAGGAGAAGCGGCTCTCGCGTGTGTCGGCCGAGATCTGTTCGGTCGGCACGTCGATATCGCCCTCAGCGCTATCGATGATGATCGTGTTCGACAGGTCGGTGCTGGTAAACCAGTTCTGCCAGGCCGGCGCGGCATTGCGCGGGTAGCGCCCCCAGATATCCTCGCCGCCGCGCCACAAACGAATCGCTTCGTTATAGGGCATGATGAAGGGCGTGATAATGGAGACGACCAACAGCAGGACAATGATGACCATCCCGATGACGGCGGTCGGATAGCGGCCCAATTGGCGCAGGCGTTCGAGTTGGGTTTTCATGACTTGCGACCTCCCTCACCAACGCGCACGCGCGGATCAACCAGGGCATAGACGAAGTCGAGCACGAAGACGGTCAGCGCTAACAGGTAGGCGTAGATGACCACGTTGGCCACGATGACCGGCGTGTCGAACGCGCCAATGGCCCGGGCGTAGAGTTGGCCAATGCCCGGCCAGTTGAAAACCGTCTCGGTGATGATGGCCCCTGTCCATAGCGTGATGAGCAGCAGGGCGAAGCTGGTGATGATGTTGGGCAACGTCGGCCGCAGGATGTAGCGGCGCTCGATCATGCCGTCGGGCAGACCCTTGGCCTTGGCCATTTCGACGTAGTCCTCGCTGGCGTAAATCAGGAAGAAGGTGCGCCAGTTGTAGATGGTCAGGAAGATGGCCGACAGGAGCCAGGCCGAGACCGGCAAGATCATGTGCTCCAGCAGGCTCAGGGCATACTCAAGGCCGTTCTCCGGCGGCGGCGCGCTGACCATGCCGCCAAAAGGCAGCAAGCCCAGCAGCGCGGCGAAGATCAGGATGAGGAAGATGCCATAGAACCAGGGCGGCGCGGCCGAAGTCGGGGCCAGGGCCAGCACCACCTTGTCGGCCCAGCTGCCGTAGCGCCGCGACAGGCTTAGCCCGGCAAAGAGAGCGACGAAGAATAAGAGCAGGTTCGCCGTGCCGAACAAGACCAGGGTAGACGGCAACCGCTCCAGGATGATGTTTCTGACCAGACGTGAGCCGCTGTCGCTGACGAGCTGCTGGGCAAAGCCCAGGTTCAGCGTCATGGCGTCTTTCAGATACTCGAAGCTGCGCAGGATGAAAGGTCGATCCAGACCGTAGCGCTTGGCTTCCAACTCCACGCGCTCATTGATCACCGCGATGCGCTCTTCAGAAGTCAGGTTCTTGAATGATGGATCGGCCGTGGCCGCCAGGGCGACCGTTTCGCGAATGGTGGCCATGCGGATCTTATCCACTTCGCCGCCCATGTTGGCCACGATCACAGTGATGTAGACGCCAATGGCCACCGTAATAACCAGGGCCACCAGTTTCAGAAGCGTGTAGCGCAGCAATCGCCTGATGCTTTGCGCGCGCGCTTTGCGAGCCGTAGCCTCAATGGATTTGACGTCTACCTCGGCATTGATGTTGAAGTCGCCAGTGACAACGTCTGTAGCCACAGTCTCACCTCACTTACCCATGCGGATGACAGCGGAATGATGGTAAGTAGGGAGAGGTGACTCGAAAGTCACCTCCCCCACTTCAAGCTTTCAGACAGATATTAGCACAGACAGTTGACTGTGCTACCGATAGAGAACTGTGGACTACGGCGCGGTTACGAACTCGTAGCTGGCCAGGGTCGGGATGGCCACCAGTTTAGACACGGCGACGATGTCCAGGCGGTTGGAACCTTCCGCCAGGGCGCCGGTCACGTCGGAGCCGAGCACCACCTGCCAGGCGCCGTCTTCGACGCCCTCGGCCGTGCCCTGGGCCACCAACGCGCCACTGGCGTCGAACACCAGATAGTTGATGGCGTCAATGTCGGCCATCGGGTACGGGCCGTCAGCGAGGTCAACGAAGACATCGAAGGCAGCTTCCTCACCGATGGTGACGCGCGCCGGGCCATCAACCTCGACGACCGGCGTGGCCGGAGCGGCGAAGCTGGAGAAGCGGCTGGCCAGGTCGGGGTGGGCCGCATACTGGCTCAGGACGGCCTGTCCCTCGACCGGGAAGACGCCGGACAGGAAGTATGGGCCGGTGCTGATGTAGTAGTGGCCGTAACGGCGGGCGAACTCAGCCAGATTGGTGTAGCGCGCGGCCGCGTCCTCGGCGGTCACGTACTGACCCAGCGTCGGCGCGTAGGGGATGAAGCCCTCTTCGGTGGCCGCAGCGAGTTCGGTGGCGAACACTTCCAGCGACGGGCCGGAGATCAGGTTGGTCTGCTCGATCTCGCTGGCCGCGGCCTTGTCAGCCGTGAAGGCGAAGCTGCCGGCGGCCTCGCCGCGCAGCATCAGGGCCATGTTGTGCCAGGCGGCGTCGGAGTAGGAGTACGTCGTCGCCGGCCACCAGGTGGAGACCGCGTTCTCGGCGTCCAGGCTGGCCGCGTCGCTCCAGGTCTCGATCACCAGCGGATCGACGGAGGCGATGCGCACACCCTTGATGGACGACAGGAACTGATCGCGCGTGGGCACCAGGGCTTCGTCGTAGTACGGGCTGGCGGGATCGCCCAGGTCGAAGCTGGTGATGATCCCCATGATAAAGTCAGCCACGCTGATGGGGCTGCCATCGTGCCAGGTCGTCGCGGTGTAGAGGTCTTCCGGGTAGTACACGGTCGACTTGCGCAGCGCGGTCTGGGTCTCGGTGTAGACATCGGCAGCCGTCAGGAAGACCTGATTCTCGGCATCCCAGCCGGCCCAGGCGTCGTCGGGCACAACCACTTCCGGCTCGAAGGTGAGGGTCACCCAGTCGGACTGAGAAGACATCGGGTAGCCTTCGCGAACCGTCAGTTCCGCCCGCTCGATGCGGCCGGGGATACCCAGGCCGGTATTCGGGTCGAAGTAGATGCCATACTCGCCAACGCCACGCATGATCATCTGGTCGAATACCCAGTTGGAACCGCCAATCGGGTTCCACGGCTCGGTGAAGACGCTCGGCAGGCCGATGTTCATGGAGCCGCCAACCTGGTCGGCGAAGCGGATCGTCTTAGACCACAGGCCATTGCCGCTGACGCCGCCGGCCAGGTCGGTCGTGACCTGAACTTCATTGCGGAACGGCACAACGGTGGTGCGGCTGGTGATCCAGTCGCGGGTGGCGTATTCCATGGATATCGGCAGCGCCGTGCGGATCAGCTCGGCCCGCTCCTCGAGCGAGGTGAAGTCATTGTTGAAGATGCGCAGCGAGGCGTCGTCCAGCTCGGCCGGCGGAGCGTACAAGGCCCACAGCGGCCACGGCAGAACGCGGTTGGTGTAGTACTGCTCGAAGGCATACTCCGAACCACGATCAACCGAGGTCTGGCTCCAGGCGCCGGTATAGAGGTTCCACTCGCAGAGGGTGGGGTCGCCGGCGTTCCAGATGGGGCTAAGCTCGCCCGAGGTGCGCTCGACGCGCTCGACGGCGAAGCCCAACTCTTCCAGCTGAGTGGCAATGTACTCGCCGATCAGCAGGCGGGTGTCCTCGGTGCGGATCAGGAAGATGAGCGTGATGGGTTGATCGTTGAACGTCCACTTGCCGTCGACAAGCGTCGCGCCCATAGCCTCCATCTCAGTCGTGATGACGCCGCGGGCCGTTTCCAGGTTATAGGCGTACTTCGCTTCGAGGGTGCGGATCTCGGCCGCAAAGCGGGCGCGGTCGGCGCTGGCTTCGGCCAGGGTCACGTACTTGGGCACGGCCAGACCGTTGTAGAGTTCCTGGGCGACGTAGTTCCGGTCGATGGCGTAGTTCATCGCCTCGCGGATCTTGGCGCTCGTGAACGGGTTGAGCAGGGCCGCGTCCTGGCAGGTGCCGATGTTGAACATGAGCTCGTCAAACAGACCGTACTGGGTGCGCGTCTGCAGGTTCTCCGATTCGATCGCCTGGATGGCGGCCTCGCCGGCGATGTCGTCGGCGTACATATCCAGGTCGCCGGCTTCCAAACGAGCGACGGCGGAGTTGGAGTCCGGCTCCTGCACGACAACGATGGTGTCGAGCCAGCCGCCGGTGCGGGTCTGTTCCTCGGGGTTCTCGGCTTCCACTTCGACCACGCGGGTGACTTCAACAGTCTCCGGCGTGTTCTCGACCTCGACGACGCGGGTCACTTCGACAGTCTCCGGCTCGGCCTCGACCGTCTCGGAGACAATGCGGGTCACTTCGACGACGGTCTCCGTGCCCCCGGTGCAGGCCACAAGGGCCACGCTACCAATCAGTACCAACAGGGCTACAAGCGCCCATGCTTTCTTCGACATGATAGGATTGTCCTCCTCAGCAAGGTATTCAATGCTGGGCCATGACCCGGAATATCCAGCAGCACATTCGGGGTCTCGCCCTTCCGGCGTCTTCTCTCTTAACAATATCGGACAGACTGTTCAAGATCGGACAGACTGTTCAAGCCTAAACGGTGGACGTTTCAGGCAGATGCATCACCCCCTTCTTCTGAGGTCGGCCACTGGAAAAAACGCAGCCGGACACACGCGAATGCGCGGTCCGGCTGAGGTTGCTGAGTTACCAAGTAGCCCCTACGTTGTTATTCACAGTGATCCGGCGCTTCAATATGAAAGGACGCTTAAAACTGTAAACTAGATTATAGTGGCAGGATCGGGGCATGTCAAATTAGGGCGCAAATAGGACAGAGAGAGTGTCCACTTGGTGACAAAATGGTGTCCACCCTCTCATCCACCGTTCACCGGGTCAGATCGATCTCGTAGAGGTTGTACAGTTCCGAGTTTTGCGTCGGGTCAAGGCTGAAATTGAGCACATCCGGCTGCGTGGCGCTGACCTTCAGGCCCAGGAAGAGCGGCAACACGGGCAACTCCTGGGCGAAGAGGCGCTGGGCTTCCATGTGGGCGGCGGCGTATTCCGGCGTGCCCGGCAACGTGCCCAGAGCCGTCTGGCAGGCGGCGTCGTAGGCCGCGTTGGCCCAGCCGGTCTGGTTGAGGTTATCGCCGCCCCAGCCGGTGTAGGGCGCGCCGGTCGCCTCGAAGACCTCGCCCACCGGCCCGGGCACGCGCGAACCCATGTAGAGGTCGCACGGCGGCCGCACGCCCGTCAGCCAGGCGAACAGACCCAGGTCATAACGGCGGCCGAACAGCGCCCCCTCCGGCCCGGCGGCGAAGAAGGCGCTCGGCGGCAGATAGGTTAACGCCACGTCGATGCCGCAGGCGGCCATGTTCTCGCGGAAGATCTGCGACACCTGTAGCCGCAGGGCGTTGCCGGCCGTTGTGCCCAGCGCCGGCGCAAAGCGCGCCCCGCTGGGGTCAAGGCGGATACCGTCCGCGCCGCGCTGGCCATAGCCGGCCTCGTCCAGCAGGGTATTGCCGGCGGCCGGGTCGTAAGCCCACTGGGTGATGTCCTCGCCGGGGTAGAGCGGATGGACGGTGGGCACGTAGGTGTGGATCACTTCCGAGCGGCCGTAGAGGATGTCGTCGATCATGCGCTGGCGGTCGGTACACAGCATCATCGCCTGGCGCACACGAGCATCCTCGAACCAATCGTAGCGCGTCTCGGCGTAGTCACCATAGGGGTTGACGTTGAAGGCGATCTGCTGGTAGGTCGTGCCCGTCTGGAAGTATGGTATCAGCAGGCCCGACGCCTCTGCCTCCAGCAGCAACGGCACGGCGTCAGCGTTCAGGCCGTCCTGCGTGCCAATGTCGCATTGGCCGTTGAGCAGTTGGGCCAGAAGTTGATTGGTGTCGGGGATGAAGCGGATGGTGACGCGGTCGAGGTAGGGCAGCCCCTCGTCGGCGCGGTAGTAGTGCTCGTTGCGCGTCAGGCGGATGCTTTCACCCGGCGTCCACTGGAGGATGCGAAACGGCCCGTCGCCGACGGGCAGCCGGTTCGACTCGTCGGCCTGCATCAGTTCGGCGGCGCTGAACTGACCCCAGAGGTGCTCCGGCAAGGGCTGCCAGAAGTTGAGGAAATAGGTGCTGTCGGTGAAGCCGGGCAGGCCTGTCCAGCGGACGCTCAGCTCACCGGTGGCCTCGTAGGCGGCGGTGCGCTCGATGGTGTACTTGGGTGCGGTCGTCTCCGGTTGGGAGGCGACGTTGAAGCTGTAGACCGAATCGGCGGCGCTGACCGGCCTGCCGTCGGACCAGACCGTCGGTTTCATGGTGAAATCGACGACCATTTGTCCCACGCTGACCGGCGCGCCCGTGAAGGCGACCGTCGCGCCGCCGGCATCGACGACGGCGTCGCCCACGGCCAGCGGGCCGACGGTGTCATCCGCGCGCCGCACGATGTCGCCCGCGCCGACTTGCACCGTCTCGATGACCGCGTCGCCGTCGGCCAGGCTGGGAATCTTCTCCAGCCCGTCGGCCTGGTAGTCATAGGCCAGATTGGTGATGTAGTTGGTGTAAAGCGCGTGGCGGATGGCGCGGGCGGTCAACATCGCCTCGCCGTAGATGTAGATGCTGGCCGGCTCCTGGGCCATGCAAATGACCATCTCCTTGGGGCGGGCGGGAGCGGCCGCGGGCGGCGGCGCGGTCACTTCGACCACGGTTGTCACGACGCGCGTCACTTCCACGGGCGGCGGCGCTTCTGCCCTTTGCCGCGCGCAGCCGGCCAGCGCGGCGACAGCGAACAGAACGATGAGCGCCAGGGTGTGTCTCGACATGGTGATTTGCTCCGGAACCCTTTGGCGCACCATTATGCCCCGAGTATGGCCGCGCAGGCCAACAACAGCCCCCTGTGGCGCGATTCTCCGAATCGCAGGC
>JAIBAS010000192.1 GCA_019695075.1 Promineifilum sp.
CCGGGGCGGCGCTGGCCGACGCGCTGGCCGCTGAGACCGACCCCGACGCGCGCCGCGAGCTTAGCGCGGCGGCTCGGCCGCTTCCCGGAACGCGCGGATATTGAACAGGGGCGTCGTCGTCATGATGACGCAACCCGTGCCCAACACCAGCCGCCGGTCGCCGGTCTGCGCTCGCGCGTCGGCCACCTCGGCCAACAGCTCGTCTGACCGGTCGCGGTGGATCGTCCATTGCGACACACCGCCGCTGGCCGCGCCGGGAATGCGGGCCAGGCCGTCGCGCAGGGAGATGCCCGTCTCGCGGTCGTGCCAGTTGAGCAGCGGCGCGGGGTAGTCGGCGACCAGGTCGAACATGACCCGCGTGCCGTGCAGGTGAACCATGTTGCACCACAGGTCGGCGGCGCTCCCCAGCACGCGGCGGTCGTAGGGCCGGCCGAAGGCGGCGAACTCGTCGCGGCTCAGCAGCGGGTAGGCGGCGTGCTGGACGGCGTAGTAGATGCCGGCGATGCCGCTGTCACGGGCCGCGTCAATGAAAGCGATGATGCTGTCGGTCAGCGTCGCCAGGCCGCGGTGGAGGGCGTCGGGGTGGGCGCGCATGTGGCTGAGCAAGACCTCGTTGCCGGCCAGGTGCTTGGCCATCGACAGGGGCGAGAAAATGGTGGCGATGAAGGGCACTTCGCCGCGCAGGGTTTGGCCGATGAGCCGCAGTGCCTTGATCTGCGTCGCCAGCATCCCCCGGCCGGGGTCGCTCGGCCGCAGCGCCTCCCAGTCGGCCGGCTGCGTCACCGCGTAGCGCGTCGTCGTCCGCGTGCCCTCGATGTGGCCGTCCCAGCGGTCTTCGACGCCCCAATCGACGACGGAGTAGCTGCTGGCCGGGCCGACCTTGAGCAGGTCCCAGTCATAGTCGGCCTGCCACTTCAGATGGGCCGCGGCCAGGGCGGCGGCGTGCTGGTCGTCGCCAGGCCAGTGCCGCCACAGGGCCACGGGCGGCCGGTCGGTTGGCTCGCCGGCGATGGTTGCTTCCAGTCGTTTGCGTTTCGTCCAGTTGGTCATGGTGCTTGTCGCTCGTCTCACTCGCTGACATCGACCGGGCCGAGGATGAGCCGGTCACCGATGAGGTTACCCGCAGGGTCGGCCATGTGCAAACGGCGCTTGCCGACCATCTCGTACAGGCCGACCTCGATGTAGTACTGGCCGGGCGGCAGGTCGGCCGGCAGCACCAGCCGGTAGGGATCGAGCAGCCGCTGGCCGGGCAGCCACTTGGGAATCCACAGATGCGTTGGCGCGGAACCGCCCAGCGGTGTGTAGTCGAGGGCCACCAGCGGCCGGTTGGCGGCGTCGATGAGGTGGACGAAGACGGTGTAGCTCTCCTCGGCCGGGGCCAGGCTTTGCCACAGCAGGCGCAACTGCACCGTATCGCCGGGGCGGGCCGGCAGCGGTTCTGTCCAGACGGCGGTGCGCCGCTGGCCGCCGGCGCTGGCCGTGGCCGCGACCAGGCCGACGCGCTGGCGGAAGTTGGCCAGCAGGGGCGGGATGGCCGGCTGCTGGCGGGGGGCGACCACGGTCAGCTCGCCCAGGGGCAGTTCCGGCCCCGTCTCGTCGGTGCTCAGGTTGCGCAGGGCCACCGTGACCGGGTAGACGCCGCTGGGCAGGTCGTGGGGCAGGGCGAAGTCGAAGCGTTCGACGATGACCTCGCCCGGTTGCCACTGGGGCGAGATGAGATGGCTGTCGGTCGTGAACGGGAAGCTCAGCGCGCCGACGCGGACGACAGGGGCGTAGTAGTCGGCCGTGCCCGCCGGGGCGCGCAGGGCCAATGTCAGGGGCACGTAGTCGCCGGCGGTGACGCTGCGCTGCGGCAGGGCGTAGCCGGCCAGTTGGGCCGCGCCCTCGCCGGCCAGCGGCGTCAGGTCGGGCGGCAGGCTGGCATCGCCCGGCTCGACGACGCGGTAGAACGGGCCGTCCGGCCGCAGGCGGAAGCCGGCATCGACGATTTCGCGCCGGTAGTTGCTCAGGTAGACCGGCCCGCCGGGCAGGGTGTCGAAGACGCTCTCCAGCCACGGCCGGGCGGTGGAGACGAGGACGGGGCGCACGTCGGCCTCATCGGGCCAGCGCCCATCGACGAAGCGGGCGTACCAGAGCGGGGTCATGTGCTCCCAGTCATTGAGCAAAGTCGCGCCCTCGGCCGTGCCGGCGAAGCGGTCGAAGACGGTATTCGCATAGTCGGTGGCGGCCGTCTCGTCGCGTAGGGAGATGGCCGGCGCGTTGCGGGCCACTTGCAGCCCCGGCCCCAGCAGGAAAAGGGCCGCGGCCAGTAGCGCCAGCAGTGCCGGGGCCGGCCGCAGTCGCGTCGCCGTCAGCGCCAGCAAGCCGTAGAGGCCCACGCCGGCCAGCACGGCGATGATGACCAGCAGCCCCAGCAGATAGGCCATGATGTCCTGCGCCCGCAGGCTCATGACAAAGGCGTAGTTGCCGGCCAGCGCGAGGACGTACAGGGCGGCCAGCTTCCAGGCGGGCACGGCCGCGCCGGAATGGCGTCGCGCCAGCAATGGCCAGACCACGCCCAGCGCCGCCAGAAAGATCACCGGCAGCGAGAACTGCAAGCGCAGCAGCGACCAGAAGACCAGCGCCCGCTGTGGCGCGTCGGCCAGGCCGAAGAAGGGCAGGCTCTCGCTCAGGCCGCGGGCCAGGACGTGGTCGAGGAAGCCGCTCAGCGTGGTCATCGTCGCCGGGCCGAAGGGCGGGGCCGTGGCGCTGCGGATGGGGAAGTAGAGCCAGATGGCCAGCCCCAGCAGGGCGCAACCGGCCATGCCCAGCCAGACGCGCCACTCGCGCCAGATGCGCGGCCGGGCCAGGAGGATGAAGACGGCGTAGGCGGGAAAGGACATCACCGTCAGCGGGTGGTGGGTGACGCCCAGCCCGGCCGCGAGGGCGAAGGCGTAGAGCCAGCGCGGTTCCGTCGCGCCGGCCGCGGCCCAGCGTGTCAGGAAGAAGAGGTTGGCGGCCAGGAAGGCGGCGGTGACGATGTGGGGGTTGGCGTGGATGGCGTGCTGCCACACGTCGGCGGCCAGGCCGTAGCTCAGCCCGGCGAAGACGGCGGCGACCATGTCCCAGGGCGCGTGCCGCTCCGGCAGCAGCGTCCGCGCCGCGGCGCGCACCGTGCCGTAGATGAACAGCGCCGTCCCCGTGGCCACGGCGGCCGATAGCAGGTGCATCCGCCAGGCCACTGTCCCCAGCGGTACGAGCGTCTGGAAGAGCTTGCCCAGTAGCGTGTAGAAGGCGTAGCCGGGTGGGTGGGCGATGCCCAGGATGTGGGCGACGAAGGTGTACTCGGTCGGATCGCCGAAGACGACCGCGCGCGCCAGCGTCAGCACGTAGGCCAGGGGCAGCAGCAGCAGGGCGAGCGGCAGGAGCGACGCGGGCTTCGTCGGGCGCAGGCGGCGATGGTTCATGGCATCAGCAGCGCTCGGCGCTGCGGAACAGCGAGGGCAGGAAAAGCTTGTTTCCGGCCGGCTCGGCCGGCAGGCGCAGGAAGAGCCGCCCGTAGCCGTAGCGTGTGTCGGCGCAGGCCGGCCCCTGGTCGATCGACATCTCTTCCAGATAGAACTGGAGCGCCGCCGGGCCGTAGTCCGGCCGCCGGTTGCGGGCCAGGGCCGCCGCGCCGGCGACGTGGGGCGTGGCCGCCGAGGTGCCGCTGAAGGC
>JAIBAS010000410.1 GCA_019695075.1 Promineifilum sp.
GCGGGCAGCACGGCCGGGAACACGCCCGGCCCACGCACCAGCACCACGCCGATGCCCCAGGCGATCATGCCCAGGTAGGTGGCCAGGAAGAGGTAGACGGGGATGGTCATGACCGTGCCCGCCTCGCGCACGCCACGCAGGTTGACGAGGGTGATGACCAGCAGCAGCAGCAGCGCCAGCGCCGTGCGGTAGGGCCACAGGGCCGGGAAGGCCGAGGCCAGCGCGGCCACGCCCGCGGTGACGCTGACGGCGGCGTTGAGGACGTAGTCGATCAGCAGCGCCGCCGCGGCGGTCAGGCCGGGCGTGTCGCCCAGGTTCTCACGGGCGACGGTGTAGCTGCCGCCGCCGTTGGGGTAGGCGGCGATGGTCTGGCGATAGGAGAGCGTCAGCAGCGCCAGCAGACCGCTGATGACCAGCGCCAGGCTGAAGGCGTGGTTGAGACCGGCCGCCCCGGCCACCAGCAGGCCCAGATAGATCTCCTGGTTGGCGTAGGCGACCGAGGCCAGCGCGTCGGGCGACAGGGCCGCCAGGGCGCGCACCTTGTCGAGGCGCAGTTCGCCCGTGCGCGCCGAGGGCAGTGGGGAGCCGAGGAGAAGGTGGCGGAGGTGGGTTAGCATAACAGCGCTAGTGACATTTGATTCCTGTCAGGAGAAGCAGCATAATACCTGTAGCGCGATTAAGCAAATTGCGCTGGAGCGTGGGGCGACCGGCCAAGTCGCCCTGCAAGGGGAGTCAAATGATGTCTCGCATTGTGTTTCCGACCATCGGTCTAATTTTGTTGTGCCTGCTGGCCGCCTGTGGCGGAGCGGAGGCGCTGCCAACGGCCGTCGCTGTGGCCCCCGCGCCGACAGTCGCGCCGACGGCCGAACCGCCGACGGCCCTGCCGCCGACGGCCCCGCCGCCGACCGCCACTGTCGAACCCACCGCCGCGCCGCTGCCGACAGACACCCCGGCCGTGGCCGCGGCGGTCTGCGACATGGATCGATTGCGCCAGGCGGCCGCCGGGGTCGCTTTGCTCGCCAGCTATACCCGGCAGGTGAACATCAACGGCCAGGCGGCCGGCGACCCGCAGCCACAGAGCCTGATGGTCATCGATATGACCGTCGCGCAGAGCGTCGGCCAGGTCAGTGCTCTGGAGATTCACGCCGTTGCGCCGGTCAGCGATAGTCTGCCGGCGAGCATCATCTTCGTGGATAACCAGTTCTACTTCCGCGAGGGCGATGGCGCGTGGGGGCCGACCGAAGACATCTTGCCCACGATCTTGCTGACCGACATCCGCACCAGTGAGATCATCGACACGGGTGTCCTCGAAAAGCTGACCACACAGCCGTGTGTGCCTTTCCAGGAGACCATTGACGGCTACGCGACCCAGGGCTACCGGTTTGCGGAGCCTGACTTCGCCGATCTGGCCACCCTTGCCGCCGCCCCGATGGGCCTCGACGAGCTGCCGCCTGAGGCAGTGAAGTCAATGGAGTACGCGGTCTGGGTCACGGACGTCAACGGCAGCCCGGTACTGATGCGCACGCAGCTGCTGTTCGCCATCGACGCGGGTGGCGGCGAGACCAAAGGTGAGGCGCGCGACGACCTGCGCAACTTCAACGCACCGGTGGCGATCAGCAAGCCATAGCACATAGAGGAGCCATGAAGCACACGCGATTGCCCGTTCTTTGTCTGCTTGTCCTGTTGGCCCTGGCGGCGTGCGGCCGGGGCGCGGCCGAGGTCGCGCCGACCGCGCCGCCGCCCACGGCCACAGCCGTCCCCACGGCTGTCCCCACGGCCACGCCCGTACCCACGGCCACACCCGCGCCCACCGCCACCCCCCGGCCGACGCCAACGCCCAAACCGACCGAGGTCGTCTGTGACCTGGACCGGCTGGCCGAGGCGGTTGATAACCTGACCCAGGTGACCAGCTATCGGCAGGAGGCCACGGCTTACGGCCAGTTTGCCGGCCAGCAGTTGCGGCAACGGATGTTGACGATCAGCGGGTCTGTCGAAATGGCCGACGGCCAGGTGAGCGCCACGGACATGCGCCTGGTGTCCTACACCGACGCGGGCACGACGATGCACATCATTATGGTGGCCGATCAGTTCTACTTTAGCCAGGAAGGCGGGCCGTGGCAGTTGGCGCCGGCGGCGGTGGCCGCCATGCTGGCGGCCCAGACCGGCCAGGCGCGGGCGGCCGACGATACGCTGCTGGTGATTCTGGAAGACCGGCCCTGCGAGCCGTTCAGCGAGACCATCGATGGCCGGGTGACGGAGGGGTTGCGCTTTAGCGACATCACCTTCGAAGATCTGGCCGCGCTGCCGTCGGCCGCCGGCGACCTGAGCCAGTTGCCGGCCGACATGAAGCAGTCGGGCGAATACACCCTCTGGCTGGCCGAGGTCGATGGCCTGCTGCTGTCGGTGCGCACCCGGCTGACGCTGACCTTCGACGTGGGCGACGGCGTCAGCGTTATCGAAGCCGTGACCGCAATGAGCGACTTCAACAAGCCGCTGACCATCACCGCCCCCGCCGACATCGCGACGCCCGTGTTTGCCCTTGACCTGGCGCGGCCGGACGACGCGGCCGTGATCGTGGAGGACAGCCTGGTGCTGGTCTTCCTCACCCAGGAGCCGCCCGAAGAGATCAAGACGTTTTACACCCAGGCGCTGACGGCCGAGGGCTGGACGCTGGACGAGAACCGCAAGTCGAGCATCAGCGGCAGCAACGCCGACCTCCTGTCCTTCAGCCGCGGCGAAGAGCGTATGGAAATGGCCATTAGTGTGAGCGACGACGGCGAAACGGTTGTGTCGTTCATTCTGATACCGGCGGAGTGAGCGGTCGTCGCTAGCGCCGGATCATGGGCATGAACAGCAGCCGCGCCGGCGGGTCAGGCGGATCGGGCGGATCAACGCTGTGCTCGTAGGCGGCCCAGACGCCCGACGCGGCCGTGCCGGCGATCACGACGTGCTCCCGCGCCGGGGCAAAGGCCAAGTCCATGACCACGGCGGTCACGCTCAGCCCGTCGGCGAAGCGGCTCCACGTCGCGCCGCCGTCGGCGCTGCGGAAGACGCCGTCGCTGTTGTGGGCATAGGCCACGCCGGCGTCGGCCGGGTCGAACACCGGCGCGCTGACCGTGCCGGTGAGCGTGGTCGTATAGGTGATGCCCTCGCCCGCCGGCGACCACGTGCTGCCCTTGTCGTCGCTGCGCAACAGGCCGACGCCGCGCAGGGAGATGAACACCTCGCCCGACGGCGTGACGGTGATCTCCTTGACGTTCTGGTTCGCGCCGGGCAGATTGTCATTCGACGCGCGCCACTGCCGGCCGCTGTTGGTCGTGCGGTAGAGGCCGGTCGGGCTGGTGGCGATGTAGAGCGTGTTGGCGTCGGTCGGGTCGATGGCGATGTCGTTGTAGACAATATCGCGCGCCGGCAGGCCGCGGCTCTTGGCCTTCCACGCGCCGCCGTCGAGGACGTGGACGCCGTCGGCCGACAGGGCGTAGACGACCGACGGCGAGCCGGGGGCGATGGCCAGGGCGACGACGTCCTCATCCTCGGCCAGCACGCCGCTGCCGGCGTTGCTCCAACTCTGGCCGCCGTCGTCGCTGCGCCAGACGCCGTGCCGCTGTAGGGCCACGTAGAGCACGTCCGGGTCGGCCGGGTCAATGACCAGGTCGGCTACGCCGCTGTTGGCGGGCAGGTCGGGCTGCATCAGGC
>JAIBAS010000339.1 GCA_019695075.1 Promineifilum sp.
CCGCCGTTAGCTGGGCGAGCACGTCGGCGCCGGCGTCGCGGTTGTGGATGATGACCGGCAGGCCCAACTCGGCGGCCAGGTCGAGCTGCGCCGCCAGCGCGCGCTGTTGCGTTGCCGGCGGCGTCTTGTCCCAGTAGTAGTCTAGGCCGATCTCGCCGATGGCGACGACCTTCGCGTGCCCGGCCAGGTCGCGCAGCGCGGCGATCCACTCGTCGCGCCAGCCGGCGGCCGAGTTGGGATGGACGCCGACAGCGGCATAGACGCCGGGGAAGCGCTCGGCCAGGGCCAACACGGCCGGCGCGTTGTCCAGGTCAAGGGCGGGCACGACGATGGTCGTCACCCCGGCCTCGGCCGCCCGGGCCACGACGGCTTCAATATCCTCTTGCAAGGAAACGAAGTCGAGGTGGCAATGAGTGTCAACAAGGGTTGGCCGCTGTTCGTTCGCCAATGATCACCTTCGCGCATCTTGCGCGACGCACCGGCTATGGGTTCATCAACTTCGCCATGAAGTCGTCGGGAACCTGCACCGTGACGACTTCGCCGCGGACGCACAACTCGTCGTGGGCATATAGCTCCACGGCGACGATGACCTTGCGCCCCTTGATCTCCCTGACCCGGCCGCGCAGTTCCAGCGGCCGGTCGATAGGCGTCGGCTTCAGGTAATCGACGTGCAGCGAGGCCGTCAGGAAGCGCAGGGGCGGGTCGCTGTCCATCGGCCGGCCCTGGTCGCGGTAGGCCGCCGCGGCGGCCGTGCCCGTGCCGTGGCAGTCGATGAGCGAGGCCAGCAGCCCGCCGTAGACGTAGCCGGGCACGGCGATGTGGTAGGGGCGCGGCTGGTAGTGGCAGACCGTCTCCTCGCCGTCCCAATAGCTCTTGATCTGCAAACCGTGCTCGTTGAGCCGGCCGCAGCCGTAGCAGTAGCTCACTTCGTCGGGGTAGTAGTCTTGGAAGGCGTGCATAGAGGTCGTTACTTCAGTCCGGCAATTCGCAGCCCATCCTGCAAAATATCCTGCACCCTGTCGGCGTGGGTCGTCTCGCAGTAGACGCGGATGATCGGCTCGGTGCCGCTAAAGCGAATGAGCAGCCAGCCGCCGTCCTCCATGTGGAACTGGAAGCCGTCGAGCGTGTTGATGTCGGTCACCTTCAGGCCGGCGATGCGTTCCGGGCGGGCTGCCTGGACGCGCGCCCGCACCTCGCCGCGCCGCGCCGTCTCGAAGGCAGTGTCGATGCGGTCGTAGTAGTGCGGGCCGACCTTCGCGAATAGCCAGTCGAGCAACTCTGACGGCCGCTTGCCCGTCTGCACCATCATGTCCAGCAGGTAGAGGCCGGCCAGGATGCCGTCGCGGTCGGGGGCGTGGCCGCGAAAGGCATAGCCGCCGCTCTCCTCGCCGCCGAGCATAGCGTCCACTTCCTTCATCTTCGGCGCAATGTACTTGAAGCCCACGCCCGTCTCATAGATGGGCACGTTGTAGATCGCGCCCAGCTTGTTGAGCATCTTGGTCGTCGAGATGGTCTTGACGATGGGGCCACGCTCGCCGCGCACTTCCAGGAAGTAGTAGCCCAGCAGGCCGTAGACGCGCAGTTGGTCGATGAAGCGGCCGTTCTCGTCGCCCAGGCCGACGCGGTCGGCGTCGCCGTCGGTGATGATGGCCACGTCGGCCCCCAGGCGGCCGACATAGGTCAGCCCGTCGTCCACGTTGGGCGGAATGGGTTCCGGCCGCAGCATCTTGGGGAAGATGGGGTTGCGCTCGTTGTGGACTTCGTGTACCCGCGTCGCCCCGCCGGCCAGCAGCCGCGGGAACCAGCCCGCGCCGTTGCCCCACATGCAGTCAACGACGACGTTGTAGCCGGCGGCCTTGATCGGCTCGATGTCCACCAGCTTTTGCAGCAGGGCGATGTAGTCGGGCGCGGGGTCGAACAGCCGCACGATGCCGTCGCTCAGGGCATCATCGAGCTTCATCCGCTTGACCCCCTGCCCCCCCGCTCCCCCGCTCCCCTGCGCTGGGGGAATGGCCGCCTCAATGCGCTTGAGATCGTCCGGCGGGATGGCCCCGCCGACGTCGTCGCGCACCTTGAAGCCGCAGTCGCCGGGCGGGTTGTGGCTGGCGGTGATGTTGATCGCCCCGGCGGCGCGCCGGGCCTGCACCGAGTAGGAGATGGCCGGCGTGGGTGTGTTGCTCTGGGTCAGCCAGACAGGCACGCCGTTGGCGGCCAGCACCTCGGCCGCGGCGGCGGCGAAGTGCTCGGCGGCGAAGCGCTGGTCATAGCCGATGACCACGCCCTTCCCGGCCGCGCCGGTGTCTTGCAGGAACGAGGCGAAGCCCTGGGCGCAGCGACGCACGTTGTCGAAGGTATAGTCCTCGGCGATCCGTCCGCGCCAGCCGTCGGTGCCGAAAATGATCTGGGTCATGGGCCTCCTTAAGAGAGTGGTTGGTGGTCAGTGGTCCGTGGGGGATGATCAGACGGCGATCTTGCCGTCCTGGAGCATAACCAGGTCGGCGTCAACCATCATCCTGACAAGTTCGGCGAAGGACACGCGCGGCTCCCAGCCTAGAATGCGCCCCGCCTTGCTGGGGTCGCCGACGAGCAGATCGACCTCGGCCGGGCGCATGTAGCGCTCGTCCTGGACGACGTACTCGCGCCAGTCGAGATCGAGATGCTCAAAGGCGACATCGAGGAACTGCTCCACGGAGTGGGTCTCGCCCGTGGCGATGACGAAGTCATCGGGGTGATCCTGTTGGAGCATCAGCCACATGGCCTGGACGTAGTCGCCGGCAAAGCCCCAGTCGCGGCGGGAGTCGAGATTGCCCAGCCGCAGCTCATTGGCCAGGCCGAGCTTGATGCGCGCCGCCTGGTGGCTGATCTTGCGCGTGACGAACTCCAGCCCGCGCCGCGGCGACTCGTGGTTGAAGAGGATGCCGGAGGTCGCGTGCAGGTTGTAACTCTCGCGGTAGTTAACGGTGATCCAGTGGCCGTAGACCTTGGCCACGCCATAGGGGCTGCGCGGGTAGAAGGGCGTCGTCTCGCGCTGCGGCACTTCGACGACCTTGCCGAACATCTCGCTGGAACTGGCCTGGTAGACGCGGATGCGCGGGTCAACAATGCGCACGGCGTCGAGCACGCGCGTCACGCCCAGCGCGGTCACGTCGCCGGTGAACACGGGCTGGTTCCACGAGGTCTGGACAAACGACTGCGCCGCCAGGTTGTAGACCTCGTCCGGCCGGTACTCCTCCAGGATGCGGATGAGCGAAATCTGGTCGCTGAGGTCGCCGGGGACCAATTCCAGGCGGTCTTGAATGTGGGCGATGCGGTGGAAGTTGAGCGTGCTGGTGCGACGCACCATGCCGACGACGCGATAGCCACGGTCGAGCAGCAGCTCGGCCAGGTAGGAACCGTCCTGTCCGGTGACACCGGTGATCAAGGCTGTGGGCATTTGCTGCCTCCCATGTCGTTCTCGGCCATCGGGCCGGTAAGCGTAGTATAGCCGATGCGCCGGCCCGTTGGAATCACTCGCCCATGACGATGGGCGGGGCGTAGTTGCTTCAGAGGCGCAACGCTGCCTCGCCGTCGGTTAGCGGCGACAGGCGGGCACATGGGCCGGCGGCTACGGCTCCTTCGGTTCGTAGGCCATCACCGGCCGGTAGACGCAGCGGCAGCGCCCGCCCTTGCTGCACGCCGGCAGCGGCAAATGGGGCGCGTCGCCGGGCTGGTACTCGGCCGCGGGGTCGAGCGCCCGGCAGGCCTCGCAGCCATCGGGATCGACCTCGATGCGCACGGCGCGAATGGAGCCTTTGGCCTTCATGCCCAGCTGGTAGGCGGCCAGCGTCTTCTCGGCGTAGTCGGGCGCTTTCTCCATGTCCTGATGGAAGCTCTTGAGCCATTCAAAGGGCATGCGTTCGTCTCCTTGCCGCGGCCGGCGCGACTACAGTTCCAGGTCGTCGGCGGCGGCGGGCACGCCCTCGCCGACCTGGGCGCGCAGATAGGCCTCCATGAAGTCATCGAGGCGGCCGTCGAGCACCGCCTGCGTGTTGCCGACCTCGTGGCCGGTGCGGTGGTCCTTAACCATCTTGTACGGTTGCAACACGTAGGAGCGAATCTGGCTGCCCCAGGCCGCGTCCACGTCTTCGCCCTTCAGCGCGGCGATCTCGGCGTTCTGCTTGCGCCGGGCCAGGTCAAATAGCTGCGCCTTGAGGACGTTCATGGCCACCTGCGTGTTCTGGGTCAGCGAGCGCTGGTTCTGGCAAGAGACGACCAGGCCCGTGGGCAAGTGGGTGATGCGCACGGCCGTCTCGTTCTTCTGCACGTGCTGGCCGCCCGCGCCGCTGGCCCGGAAGCGGTCGATGCGCAGATCTTTCTCATCGATCTCGATGGCGATCTCCTCGGCCACGTCCGGCCACACTTCCACCTTGGCGAAAGAGGTGTGGCGGCGACTGGAGGCGTCATAGGGCGAGATGCGCACCAGCCGGTGGACGCCGCGCTCCGACTTGAGCCAGCCGAAGGCATAGCGCCCGGCGATGGCGATGGTGCAGCTCTTGATGCCCGCCTCGTCGCCGGGGCTTTCGTCGAGGATGTCGGCGGTCATTTTGTGTTGCTCGGCCCAGCGCAGGAACATGCGTTGCAGCATTTGCGCCCAGTCCTGGGCTTCGGTGCCGCCCGCGCCGGCGTGGATGGCCAGGATGGCATTCTCGTCGTCGTAGTCGCCCGACATGAGCGTCTGGAACTCCAGCGCGCCCACTTCGGCCGACAGTCGCGCGACCTCGACCGACAGCTCATCGCGCAAGGCCTCGTCGCCCAGTTCGGCCAGCTCGCGCGCGTCGTCGAGCGCCCGGCCGATGGTTTGCCAGATGGCCACGTCGCCGCGCAGGCGGTTCAACTCGCGCATGACGCCCTGGGCCTCGCTGGGGTTGTTCCAGAACTCGGCCTCCGCGCTGCGCTCTTCTAGCTCAACAATGCGGGCTTCCTGGCTGGCGACGTCAAAGACGCCCCCGGAGATGGGTCACGATGTCGGTCATCTCGGTCAGGCGATCGGTTAAGTCTTGCATGGTTATTTCCAGTGATCAGTGTCCAGTGGTCAGTGTCCAGTATTCAGTGTCCAGTGTCCAGTGGTCTGTGGTCTGTCGTCCGTGGTCTTCCGTCGGCGGTCGGCGGTCGGCGGTCGGCAGTCGGCGGCCGGCGGTCGGCGGTCGGCGGTCGGCGGTCGGCGGTCACTCTAGTCAAACAGGCCGGCGATGAATTGGTCGGCGTCGAACGGGGCCAGGTCTTGCAGGCGCTCGCCGGTGCCGATGAAGCGGACGGGCAGGCCCAACTCGCGGTAGATGGCGAAAACCATGCCGCCCTTGGCCGTGCTGTCCAGCTTGGTCAGGATGACGCCGCTGACCTGGACCGATTCCTTGAACTTCTGCGCCTGGGTCAGTGCGTTCTGGCCGGTGGGGGCGTCGAGCACCAGCAGCACCTCGTGCGGGGCCTGGTGGACGCTCTTGCGGCAGACGCCGTAGACTTTCTCCAGCTCCTTCATCAGGTTGAACTTGGTGTGCAGACGCCCGGCCGTGTCGATGAACAGCAGGTCGAAGCCACGGGCGCGCGCGGCGCGGATGCCGTCGTAGGCCACCGCGGCCGGGTCGCCGCCCGGCTGGCCGGAGATGACGGGCACGTCGGCCCGCTCGCCCCAAATACGCAACTGGTCGATGGCCGCGGCGCGGAAGGTATCGCCCGCGGCCAGGATGACCTTGCGCCGCTGGTCCTTGTAGCGCTGGGCCAGCTTGCCGATGGTCGTCGTCTTGCCGGAGCCGTTGACGCCGACGACCATGACCACAGTCAGCAACCGCGGCTGCTCCATCTCGAAGATGGGCGGGTCGGTCAGGATGGCCCGTAGCTCCGTGCGCAGCGCGCCGAGGAGCTGGTCGGCCTTGTAGAGGCCCTCGCGCCGCACGCGCTCGCGCAGCGTATCGACCAGATACACGGTCGTGGGCACGCCCACGTCGGCCTGGATGAGCAGCGCCTCCAGGTCTTCCCACGTCTCGTCGGTAATGTCGCCCGCGCCCAGGACGCCGGCGATCTGGCCGAACACGGTCTGGCGTGTGCGGCTCAGGGATTCGCGAATACTCTTGAACAAAGATAACCCTCGGTGGTCTGGGCAGCGGGTTGGCCACGACGGCCCGCGGTCGCGCCCGGTGTTAACTGGAAATGTGAACGGCCACGACCTCGCCGTCATCGGTCAGTTGCTCGACGCGCAGTTGCGCCTCGTCCAGCAGGCGGCCGCAACGGGTCGCCAGCAATTGGCCACGCTCGAACAGCAGCAGCGACGCCTCCAGCGTCAGGTTGCCGGATTCCAGCTGGGCAACGGTCTGTTCTAACTCTACAAGCGCTTCTTCAAAGGAAAGGCCGGTCAGGTCATCGGTCATGGGGGAGATTGTACGACAAAAGGCGGCCGGACGCACAGCCCGTAGCACAGCCTGTAGCACAGCCTGACAGGCTGTGGCCGGTAGCGACAGCCTGACAGGCTGTGCTACTGATAGAAAAATGGCACGCTGATGGGGCGCTGATTTTCGCTGCAAGAGGTGTTCCGGCAGCGAAAATCAGCGTGGCATCAGCGTCCATCAGCGTGCCATTGACAGGCGCTAGTCGGTGCCCTGCGTCGTCGGCAAGGCCAGCGGTTCGGTTGCCCGCTTAGAGCGCGTCACCGCCCAACCGAGCAGGGCCACCAGCAAGACAGCGATGACGATGACGGCGATGCCGCGTTCGCTGTAGCGCACGACGATGGGGGCGATGATCAGGCTGACCAGATTGACGACCTTGATCATCGGGTTGAGCGCCGGGCCGGCGGTGTCCTTCAGCGGGTCGCCGACGGTGTCGCCGACGACGGCCGCCTTGTGCCGCTCCGAGCCTTTGCCGGTGTTGGCGGCCACGTCGCGCGTCTCATCCTCGATCAGCTTCTTGCCGTTGTCCCACGCGCCGCCGGTGTTGGACATGAACACGGCCAGCAGCATGCCGGAGACGATAATGCCCGCCTGGAAGCCGCCCAGCGCCTCCACCTGCAACAGCAGACCGACGGCGATCGGTGTGATGACGGCCAGCACGGCCAGGTTGATCAGGTCGCGCTGGGCGGCGACGGTGGAGATCGTCACGGCGCGGGCATAGTCGGGCTTGACCGTGCCTTCGATGATGCCGGGGATGCGGAACTGACGGCGGACTTCATCGACCATCTGGCCCGCCGCGCGGCTGACGGCGCGGATGGCCAGCGACGAGAACATCCAGGGCAGCGCCCCGCCAACCAACATGCCCACAAACACCATCGGCTCCGAAACGCGAATGCCGCCGGCCAACGCTTCGGGATCGACCAGCGACACGTCGGTGAGGAACGAGCCGAAGAGCGACACGGCGGCGATGACGGCCGAGCCGATGGCGATGCCCTTGGTGATGGCCTTGGTCGTGTTGCCCACGGCGTCAAGGTCGGCCATGATCTGGCGCGCCTTCGGCTCCAGGTCAGCCATCTCGCCGATGCCGTTGGCGTTGTCGGAGATGGGGCCGAAGGAGTCCATGGCCACGTTGTTGCCCGTCAGCGTCAGCATGCCGATGCCGGTCATGGCCACGCCGTAGAGCACAAACGTGAACTGGATGAAGCCGGCCGAGAAGCGCTCCGACACAAACGGGGTCACGTCAACGCTCTGGTAGATGAGAATGGCGACGACGATGGTCGCGGCGATGACGATGGTCGACCAGACGGCCGACTCATAGCCATTGGCCAGACCGGAGAGGATGGTCGTGGCCGGGCCGCCGGAAGTGCTGTCGCGGATTTCCTTCACCGGCCGGTAGTGCGTGCCGGTGAAGTAGTCGGTCAGCCGGTCGATGACGATGGCCAGGCCGACGCCGGCCGCGGCCGACAGGAACGGCCGCCACCAGCCGCCGGGCACGCCGGGCAGGTAGAAGACGGCGATGGCCCCGAAGAGGACGACGGAAATGACCGCCGAGGTCAGGAAACCCCGGAAGATGTCGCGCATGGCGTTGCCGCTGTCGTCCGACTGGCCGCGCACGAGGTACGTGCCGACAATGGAGGCCAGCACGCCGATGCCGCGCACCAGCAGCGGGAAGAGGATCCACTCGTTGTGGCCGGTGATGAGCGTCAGGGTGACGCCGAGGATCAGGCCGGAGACGATGGTGACCTCGTAGGACTCGAAGATGTCGGCGGCCATACCGGCGCAGTCGCCGACGTTGTCACCCACCAGGTCGGCGATGACGGCGGCGTTGCGCGGGTCGTCTTCGGGCATGTCATGCTCGACCTTGCCGACCAGGTCCGCGCCGACGTCGGCCGCCTTGGTATAGATGCCGCCGCCGACGCGCATGAACAGGGCGATGAGCGTGCCGCCGAAGCCGAAGCCCAGCAGCGCGTCCGGCGCGGCGTTGGCGAAGATCATGAAGATGATCGTGCCGCCCAGCAGGCCGAGGCCGTCGGTCAGCATGCCGGTGATCGTGCCGGTGCGATAGGCGATGCGCAGGGCATCCTTAAAGCTAGTGCGCGACGCCTGGGCCACGCGCACGTTGCCTTCCACGGCCATACGCATGCCGATCTGGCCGACGGCCAGCGAGAAGCCCGCGCCCATGACGAAGGCAATCGCCCGGCCGAGGCCGACGATGAGCCGGATCGTGCCCTCGCTATAGCCGGCAAAAACCTCTCGTGAGAACTCCGTCGGCGGCACGATGTAGACGCTGAGGAAGAGGGCTACGGTGAGCACGGCGATAAAGGGCAGAATGGTGCGCAATTGCCGCCCCAGGTAGGCGTTGGCCCCCTGGCGAATGGCCTCCCACACCTCCTGCATCCGCGCCGTACCCTTGTCTTCGGCCAAAATTTGGCGGCGCAGGAAAAGCGCGTAGCCCAGGCCGATGAAGGCTATGAGCAACACAGCCCAGATGGCAATGGTCTCAAAAGTGCTCAGACCCATGCCGAGGAAACGGAAGATTTGATCCATACGACGTTGTCCAACCTCCTTCACAATAAGGGATGATGGCCGGGCGCTAAACGCTCCAGGTTGCCATAGTGGTAATCGTTTGCCGGCGGGGCCGGGCAGCAGCCGTCAGCTCCACCCGCGCGCTGGTCAGGACGACCAGCAAGACTATCCATATGTTAATGTAGAATGGCGAAAAGGGGCAACCAAAAGCGACATCCAATCAGCGTGCCGGCGCGGGAGTGGTATAATGACCGCCGAACGTCAGCGCCGAAGGGAACCATGACCACTCTCCTTGTCTACGCGCCCGCGCTTGGGCACACCAAGTTCCAACACCCCGAAAGCAGCCAGCGCACCGTGGCCCTGTGGCGCGCCCTGGAGCGCAGCGGCCTACTGCCCCGCCTGCACCAGCTTCCGCCCGTGCCGGCCACGGTTGACCAACTGCGGCGCGTCCATACGCCGGAACTGATCGAGTACGTTCACCAGGTCTCGCTGCGCGGCGGCGGGCTGCTGGATCATGGCGACACCTACGTGACGGCCTCCAGCTTCGAGTTGGCGCTGCTGGCCGCCGGGGGGTGTTGCGCCGCCGTCGATGAGATCATGACCGGGGCGGCCGACAACGGCTTCGCCCTCATCCGCCCGCCGGGCCACCACGCCGAAACCGACCGCGTCAGCGGCTTCTGCCTGTTCAACAACGCCGCCGTGGCCGCGCGCCAGGCCCAGGTGGCCCACGGCGCGCAGCGCGTCGCCATCGTCGATTACGACGTGCATCATGGCAACGGCACGCAGGACATCTTCTACGAGGATGACTCGGTGCTGTTCGTCTCGATCCATCTCTACGCGCCCTACTTCTACCCCGGCATCGGCGGCATGCACGAGATCGGCGTCGGCCGCGGCCGGGGCTACACGCTCAACGTCCCCCTGCCGCCCTATGTCGGCGACCGCGGCTATCGGCGCGCCTTCGATGAGTTGATCGGCCCGCGCCTGGCCGAGTTCCGGCCCGACCTGCTCATCGTCTCGGCCGGCTTCGACGCCCATTGGGACGATCCGCTGGCCTCGGCCGGGCTGAGCCTGCGCGGCTATGCCGACATCACCCGCAAGCTCATCGGCTACGCCCAGGAGTTGTGCGCCGGGCGCATTCTGTTCGTACTGGAGGGCGGCTATCAGCTGGACGTGCTGACCGTCGGCGTCACCAACGTCCTCCACGCCCTGCTGGGCGACGACGTAGCGCAAGACCCCTTTGGCCGTATGCCCCAAGAGGAGCACGACATCAGCGACCTGCTGGCGCGCCTGAAGACCCACTATTTGTCAAAATGAGCCAAAGCGCTGATAATTGCGTCTCTGGAAGTTGACCATAACAACCAGCGCCGGGCCGTGGCGACGTGTCCCCGGCCCGACGATGCCCCGCATGGCCGCCTCCGCACTGAGGGGCCGGCAGAGGATGAAGTATGGACAGCAACACCAACGACCCCGACCCGGAGATTCCGCCCGACGTCTCCCCGGAACAACTGGAAGAGGCGCTGAAGTGGCTGGAAGAGCTGGCCAGCCGGCCGGACATGGCCACCGAAGCCGGTGTGACGGCTATGCGTGCGGACTCGTCCCCCTTCCAGGGCCTGATTGACAGCGAGGGCGGCGACGTGCCCGACTGGCTTCACGACGCGCCACCGCTGCCGACCGACCAATCACTGGCCGATGACAGCGAATATGAGAGCCGCCTCGACTGGCTGGCCAAGATGACCGAGCGCGAGTCGATGGAGGAACTGCCCACGCTGGAATGGCGGCGCATCTCCGACGCGGCGGCCCAGCAGGCAACGGCCGAGGGCGCGCCGCCGGAGGAACCGATCCTCCCGCTGCTGCCGGAGGGTTTTGACGCGGCGGCCCTGGAGGAGGCGGCCGAGAGCGCGCTGCTGTCAGAGGAGCCGGACACCCAGCCGTTGCCGGAAGGGTACCTGGACGAGCGCTTCCCCGTCGCCGAGGCGCCGGAAGAGCCGCTGGTCTCCGAGGCCGTTCTGCACATCCCTGAAGCGCTGACGGACGCGCCCGCAGCCATGCCCGACGAGGGTGAGTTGGAGGCAGCGGTGGAATCGCCGCCCCCGGTGGAAGAGGTAGAGGCCGCGCCCGACCTGTCGGCGGCGGCCATCGACCCGGAGACGCTACTGGACACGCTGCCGCCCGACGTTGAACTGCCGCCCATTGATGACCTGGACGCGGCTATGGCCTGGATCGAGGAACTGGCCGCCAGCCAGGACGCGCCCATCGAGGACGTGCCCAGCGTGGCCGACCGCGCGCTGGCCTCCAAGCTGCTGCGCGAGGCGGGCCTTTCGTCCGAGTCGCTTGACCTGCGCGGCACGGGCAACGAGATGTCGCTCGGCGACCTGTCGCTGCTGGAGGGCAACACGCCGGTCAACGCCTTCGTCGCCGCCGAGGATTTCGCCGACACGATCGTTCTCGTCGAGACGATGGCCGCCGACCAGGGGCGCACGCTGGAAGAACCGGTTCTGCCCGTGCCCACTGAGCCGCAACTGCCGGCGACATCGCCGGCCGCGGCCATTCCACCGGCCGACGCCGTCGCCGGGGACGACACCTTCGAAGACGCGATGGCCTTCCTGGACGAACTGGCCGCGGCCCAGGAACCGCTGGGATCGATCACCCAGCCGATTGAGCCGCTTGAGTTGACGGCCGGCGAGGGCGTGGCGACGGCCGACGAGATGGCCGCGGCGCTGGTCGAAGGAGCCGCCGACGACGAGTGGGCGCAGCCGGAGTGGTTGACCGAACCGGCCGCCGTGGATGCTGAAGCCTCGCCTCAGGATGAGATCCAACCGGCCGAACTGGTCGAGCCGGAGGAATGGGCCGTAGAAACGGCGGCCGTAGCAACGGCGGCCGTAGCAACGGCGACCGCGGAGACAGCCGGGCCGGCTGTGGAGACGCAGTCGGAGGCGTTGTCGCCGGAAGATGCCCCCTGGCTGGAGCCGGTCGTGGATGAAGAGCCGCTGCTCCCGGCCGAGGCGGAGCCGGCCGTTGAACTGCCCGCCGGCATGGTCGCGCCCGCCGTGATGAAATCGATGAACGGCAACGGCGAGGCCACCCTGGAAGAAACCCTGCTGGCCCTGGACGTGCTGGCCTTGCCGCCAGGCACGTCGCTGGCCGACGTCGATGCGTCCCTGCGCCAGAGTGGCCGCGCGCCCGCCCGTCGCGACCTGCCCGCCGCGGTCGAGTGGCTGGAGATAGCTCTGGGTCTCTCCGGGCCGCTGCCGGCCGCGCCGCTGAGCGACGAAGACCTCATCGCCCGTATGCCGGAAGACCCCGACGCCGTGCTGGCCTGGCTGGAGCAGATGGCCGAGGAAGACACCGTCGGCTCGTCGCCGTCGCTGGCGGCCGGGGAGGCCGCGCCCGCGGTCGCTGCCCCATCGGTCGAGGCCGCTGCTGAGCCGCTCAGCGAAGA
>JAIBAS010000455.1 GCA_019695075.1 Promineifilum sp.
GTGTTGCCAGCGCGGACGCGCGTCGCCGCAGAGCCAAACCGCCAACGCGCCGATCCACGGCGCGCCGATCGTGATCAATATGAGCGTTGGAACCATTTCGTCCTCTCGCCGGGGCAGCGTCGGCGCGGCTTAATGTCGCAGTTGGGCCAACTCGGCCGCGTCCAGCGTGCCCGTGCGGCGCTTGATCTGCACGATAAGCGCCAGGGCCAGGACGGCGGCGATGGTATCGACGACGATGACGGTCAGGGCGATGGATTGGGCCAGGTTCGTCTGGCCGACGGCCGCGCCGGCGACGATGATGGCCAGCATGGCCCCCTTGACCATGATTTGCAGGGCAATGACGACCTTGATGAGATGGCGGCTGACCAGCAGGCCATAGAGGCCCACGGCCACCAGCAGAACCGCGCCGGCAATGCCGATCTGGATGGCAGTCATCGTCCCCCCTCCATACGCGGCGTCGGCGCGTCGTCGGCCCTATCGACCCTATCCGTCGCGTCGGCCGTGCGCGTCTCGCCCAGCAGGCTGAGCACGCCCATGACGCCGGCGATCAGGGCCACGATTTGCAGGACGAGGTCGAGCAGGCGGTTTTCCCAGACCTGGATGATGAAGGGCGCGTCGGTGGCCACCTGCCGCGCCGCCGGCAGGGCGGGCAGCAGCAGCCACAGCAGCGCGCCACCGGCCACCAGCACCAGCAGCCAGGCAAATGGCCGGGGCACAAGTGCGGTGGGCATCGTCTCGTCCTCGGCCATGCTGATGGCGAAGGCCAGCAGGACGGTGATGAGGCCGGCGCCGACGCTTAGCTCGATGACGGCCACCTCGTGCGCGCCGAGGCGGTAGAGCACAATGGCGATAATCGCGCTGAGCGTGGCCAGCCACAGCGCCGCCGTCAGGGGCCGGGCGCGCACGGCCATCCCCGCGCAGAACACGCCCGCAAGAAGCAATAGAACGTGAAGCGACATCACGTCACCTCCTCATAATAGAACAATAGGACAGAGGAGGGACAGAGATAAGTGATACTTGTCATGTCAAAGACATGACAAATATCCTGATTTGTGAAAACTGTCACAAACAGGCGCGGTTTATTTGGGCGATTTGTACGAAAGGGGGATTAGAAGGTGGTATCAACGAGGGGCAACGAGGCAAGTTCGCTTTCAGCCAGGGCGCTGCGGCCGAGGAGGCCGGCGTAGACGTCGACGATGCGCGCGGCGATGATGGCCCAGTCGAAGCGTTGCGCATAGCGCCGCGCCGCCCGGCCCATGCTCTCGCGGCAGTCCTCGTCGGCGAGCAGCGTGTAGAGGCGGCCGGCCAGCGCCTCCGGATCGCGCGAGGGGATGTGGTAGCCGGTCACGCCGTCCTGAATCAGGAAGGCCAGCCCGCCCACTTCCGAGGCGATCACCGGCCGGCCCATGGCCATCGCTTCCAGGGCGACCATGCCGAAGCTCTCGTAATGAGAGGGCATGACCACAACCTCGGCGGCGGCATAGTAGCAGGGCAGCACGTTCTGGTCTTTGGCCCCCAGGAAGACGACGACATCGTGGATGCCCAGGTCTTGTCGTAGCGCTTGCAGGCGGGCCATTTCCGCGTCGGGCGAGTCGGCCCACGGGTCGCCGCCGATGATGGCCACGCAGGTGTTCTCGACGACGGCGGGGAAGCGCTCTTTGAGTAGAGCCATGGCCCGGATGAGTGTGTCGATGCCCTTCAGCGGTTCGATGCGCCCGGCGAACATGATGTTTTTGTCGCCGCAGGGGATGCCGACGCAACGCTTGGCTTCCTGCTTGTCGATGGGGTGAAAGCGCTCCAGGTCGACGCCGGGCGGAATGATGGCCACCTTGGCCGCGTCGGCTCCGTAGAGCCAGATGAGCTGGGCCTGCTCGGCCGGCGTCGCGGCGATGATGCGGTCGGCTATGTGAAGCACACGCTCCTCGCCGTCGATGCGCGCCTGCGGGGCGCGCTCGGCCTCATCCTGGGCAATGCGGTTCTTCATCTGCCCCAGGGTGTGGTACATGTGGACGACGGGCGTTTCGCCCCAGACGGCGCAGAGCTTCTCGGCCACCAGCCCGGAGAGCCAGTAGTGGCTGTGGATGATGTCGTAGCGCAAGCCCTCGGCCGCGGCGAAGGCGACCACGCCGGCGGCGAACTCGTCCAGATAGTCGCCCACCTCGGCCACGGGGATGGGCGCTTGAGGCCCGGCGGGGATGTGGATCACCCGCGCCCGGTCGCCCAGATCGTGGACAACCATCGGCACACAGTCATCCTGTGAGCGCGTGAAGACGTCTACGGTCAGGCCCAGGCGTCCCAACTCGCGGCTCAAGTCGCGGACGTAGACGTTCATGCCGCCGGTTTTCTTGCCGCCCAGCATGGCCAGCGGGCAGGTGTGGACGCTGAGCATGGCCACGCGCAAGCCGGCGTAGGCCGTCAACGAGGGGTCAGGAAAGGCCGAAAGGTCGGTCATGCGGTTTCTTCCGTGTCAGCCGGCGCGGCCGACGTGCAGGCGATAGATGGGCCGGTCGGTAGCGCCAAAGCGGTACTTGTATTCTTCGTCGCCACGCAGGAAGTCGAACTCGGCCCGGCCGAGGGCGATGGCGCGCTCGATGGCCGCGGCGGTCAGGATGACGCCGGGGCTGAGCGCGGCGAAGGCGCTGGGGTCAAGGCCGGAGTTGTAGACCCAGATGCGGTCGCGGTAGTCGAAGTTGAATAGCGCCGCCGCGGCCCGGCCCTCGATGCCGCAGAAGAGCAGTTGCAGCGTGCCGGCGGCCTGGGCGGCGCGGGCTACGTCGTGGAAGACCGCCCGCCGGCCGTCGTTGAGCCAGTCGCGCTTCTCGTAGGTGCTCATCTGTAGCAGTTCCAGGAAGCGCTCCACGGCGGCGTCCACGTCGTCGTCCGGGCCGACGACCGTGGTGGTCAGTTCGGCCGCCTCCGCCCGGCGCAGCTTGCGGCTGAGTTCACGGCGCTGCTTGCTGTCAAGGCTTTCCAGGTAGGCGTCGAATGTGGCCGGCAGGTCGATGGTCGGGCAGACCTCGATCTGCTCCTCGTCGAAGGCGTGGCCGCGTTTTTCGGCCAGGGCGCGCAGGACGGCCCGGGTCGGCGAGGCGGCGGGGACGTTGCACAAGTCCAGCGCCGTCCAGGCCGGCTCGGCCGTCTCCAGACAGTCCAGCACGGCGCTCCAGGCCCGCTCGGCCCGCTCGTTCGGGGCGATGAGGTCGAGGTAGTCGGTCTCCTCGATGCAGCCATTGAAGTGCAGGGTCCCGTCCCGGTGGAAGAAGCAGCCGATGGCTGCCAACTGACCGTCCTCGTCGCGGACGGCGACGGTGAGCAGCGTCGCGTCCGGCGGGCGCAGATGCGCCCACCAGGCGCGCTGGTAGGCCCACGTCTGGAAGGGCGTGTCGGTCATGCCGCGCGCCGCCAGCGCGTCCCACTCGCCCGCCAGGGCCTCAAAAGCGCCGTCGCCCACAAGAAGCTCGGTTGACATAGCCATCCTCATTCCCGCTCAGCACCTGTCATTATAGCCCGCCGCCACGGGTCACGATATAGGAAGAGTATCAGAATACGGGCCGCAGCTTAGGCGGCGGCCGACGACCACACACGCCCGCTGCGGGCCGGCATCTCCACCAACTCACCGCCGCGCAACGGCCGGCCCAGCGCCGCGCCGACCGGCTCCTCGCCCAGCGCCGGGCCGAAGTCGGCCGGCAACTGGA
>JAIBAS010000177.1 GCA_019695075.1 Promineifilum sp.
AGCGAGCATTGTATGATATGTGCGGATGACAGTCATGGCTTTACCTGTTTGGTGAGATTGTCACTTTCAACTGTAACAGGTTCTTTGGCTGTCATCCTCCTTTTTGTGTCAGGTAGCTAGACCACTGACCACTGACCTACTGACCTACTGACCACTACTCTATGGAAAAGACAATGACGTTTGCAGATTTGCCCGCCCTGGTGGCCTGGCTGGCGGAGGCGGGCGTGCCGCTGGCGGTGTGGGGCCGGGGCGGGGCCAAGACGCCGGCCGACCTGTGGGCTGAACTGGCCGCCGGCGAGACGACGCTCAGCGACAATCCGCCACAGCGAACCGTGGCCGTCGTCCAGGTGTTCATCCGGCGCGGCGGGCGGCAGTTGATGGAACTGGAGCAGGAGATGGCCGACGGCCGCCGCCGGGCGCGGGGCTGGCCGCCGTCGGAGAAGCTGAAGGGCGGGGAGGCTGTGCTGGGCGCGGCGCGGCGTTGCCTGTTGGAGGAGCTAGGGCTGGCCGTGTCCGAAGGAGCACTATACGAAAGCGCGCCACCCTACGACCGTGCCGTCGATTCGCCCTCCTACCCCGGCCTGGCCACCGTCTACCACGTTCATTCCGTCGCCGTGGCCGCCGAAGACCTGCCCGGCCTGCCCGACGCCGACTTCTGGCTCGACAACAGCGCCCCGGCCGACCCCGTGCGGCGTCATTACTGGGGTTGGCGCTAAGGGAAGGGGCTAGGGGTTAGGGAAGAGCTTTCTTCCCTAGTCCTTAGCCCCTATTCCCTAACCCCTTCTTACGGCGTCAGCCGGTTGAGCGTCCGCGGGAAGGGGCTGGTCATGCGAATGTGTTCCAGCCCGCAAATCCAGGCCACTGTTCGCTCCAGGCCCAGACCAAAGCCACTGTGGGGGACGCTGCCGAAGCGGCGCAGGTCGATATACCACTGGTAGTTGGCTTCCGGCAATTCGTGACGGCGGATGGCCGCCAGCAGCACGTCGGGGTCGCTCATGCGCTCGCTGCCGCCAATGATCTCGCCGTAGCCTTCCGGAGCCAGCAGGTCAACGCTCTTGCAGACCTCCGGCCGCCCCGGCCACGGCTCCATGTAGAATGCCTTGACCTGCGTGGGGTAGCCGTAGACAAACACCGGCCGGTCGAATTGCTTGGTCAGTTCCGTCTCGTGCGGCGAGCCGAAGTCGTCGCCCCACTCGATGGCCAGCTCGTCGCGTAGCTCTGGGTCGTCGGTCGCCTCGCGGATGGCCAGGACGCGCTGAACCGCCTCGTCGTAACTGATGCGCGGGAAAGGGGCGACGACGTTCTGCAATGGCGTCACGTCCCGTTCCAGCAGCTCCAACTCGTTGGCCCGCTCCGCCAGCGTCCGGCCGACGATGGCGCTGACGAACTCCTCCTCCAGGCGCATCAGCTCTTCCAGGTCGCAGAAGGCGATCTCCGGCTCGACCATCCAGAACTCGGCCAGGTGGCGGCGGGTCTTGCTCTTTTCGGCGCGGAAGGTGGGGCCGAAGCAGTAGACCTTATTGAGGGCCATGATGTTGGCCTCGTTGTAGAGCTGGCCGGTCTGGGCCAGATAGGCTTTCTCCTCGAAGTAGGCCACCTCAAAGAGCGTGCTCGTGCCCTCGGCGGCGCTGGGGGTGATGATGGGCGTGTCGATGTTGACGAAGCCGCGGCCGTCGAGGAAGTCGATGATGGCCCGCTTGACCGTGGCCCGGACGCGCATGATGGCCCACTGGCGGCTGCTGCGCAGCCACAGGTGGCGGTTGTCCATCAGGAACTCGACGCCGTGGTCTTTGGGGGTAATGGGGTAGTCCTGGGCGTCTTGCAGCACCTCGGCCGCCTCGACGGCGATCTCGTACCCCCGCGGCACGCCGGGGGCGCGGTCGTTGGCCTTGACCGTGCCGCTGACGATCAGCGACGACTCCTGGCCAAGGCGCTTGAGCTGCTCGAACAACTCGTCGCCCAGTTCCGGCCGGTAGGCCACGGCCTGGGTCATGCCCGTGCCATCGCGCAGACGCATGAAAAGCAGCTTGCCCTTGGGCGTGCTATCCTGTAGCCAACCGCGAACGGTGACGCGCTCGCCGACGTGGGCGGCGATGCGCTCGATGGGGATGAGGGTGGTCATGGTTGTCTCCGTGGTGGATGTTTCGCGGGAGTATACCAGAAAAAGAGATAACGGCGGCATGGCGTCCATCAGCGGCAATGAAACCGCCGTATAGTGCCTTATATGAAAGCCAACATCGCCTTCGCCCTGCTTCTCATCAGCCTCGCGCTGACTGCCTGCCGCCCGCAGCCGCCGGCGATGGCGGTTATTACAGTAGCTCCTCCCGTCGCGACACCTTCCAGCACGCCTACGGCCGCGCCCTCCGCCACCAATACCCTCCCCCCGCCCACGGCCACGCCCTCGCCGGAGCCAACCGCCACGACGACGCCGGAGCCAACCGCGACGCTCAGGCCGACAACGACGCCCACGCCGACCCTCGTCCCCATGTCGCAACAAATCTTGATTGAAGACGCCGCTACCGGCGGTGACGGCGGCGACATTTACACTTTTTATTTGGGGCGCTCCATGCCCAGTTTTATCCTCTATATGGACGGGCGTCTTTTGGTTCTCGAAGGGGAGCTAGTTGATGACCCCGATATGGATACCAAGCATTATCAGGAAACTTCCCTAACGCCGACCGAAATGTGTGCTTTGCTTCAGGCCGTGCAAGCCACTGGCTTTCTCACTGTCGAAGGGGGCCGGGGATACACTTACGCGCAAGATGACCCCATCTACGAGTTCGGCGACTTCAACGACTTCAGCGAGGGCGCGCCATTCAGCGTCATCACGGTCAATGGCCCCGTTCCTAAACAAGTGGAGGTGTATGCGCCTTACTGGCCCTACGTGGTTGCGGAAGTGAGCGCCATGAGCGAGTTGCTCAGCCGGCAGGCGACCAGAGCCACGACCCTTTATGAGCCTGAGCGCGTCGTGCTGTGGATCGAGAAGGGGCGACCTGCGTGGCTGACGGAAAGCGTGGTCGCCGAGCCGTGGCCGGAGGAACAGCCGCCGCTGTCGCAACTCGTCGTGGTGGCCGGCGACGATCACCACCTTCTTGTGGAGGAAGGCGTCGGGCCGCTGCGGGAGGTGGTAGACCACCAGATGAAGAACTCTATTTTCCTGGAAGGCGGTGAGGAGTATTGGGTGATCGTCCGGCAATTGCTACCGCACGAGAACCCGGACGAAATCCCCTCGTTCACCGTTGATGCGCAACTGCTGCCCTTGCCATTCGACTGCCGGCTGTAGATGAGGTGGCGCGTCAATGACGCGCCGCCTCATGCACCATTGTGCCCCTACGGCCCGGCCGACCAGCGCGGGCAAAACGCGGGCACGCTGCTCACAACGGTGCGGAAACTTAGGTCGGTGAAGACCTGCACGACCTCATCGCCGATGACGATTAGGAATGAGTTGCTGTTCGGCGACCACAGGATGCCTTCCGTCGGGTCAACGGCCCGGTTGAAGATGAAGTCGCCGTTGGGGTTGGCCGGCGAGATAAGCGAGACGTTGCGCGTGCCGCCGTCGGGCCGTCCCATGATGACTTGATATTGCCCGTTGGGTGAGGCGCAATTGGCCTGGCCGTCGCCAACGGCGGCGCAGCCGGGGCGGGGAACGACAAGTTTATAGCTGATGCCGCCAGCCTCGGCCGGGGAGGAG
>JAIBAS010000375.1 GCA_019695075.1 Promineifilum sp.
GAATCGCGCCACTTGCTTGCCTTTCGGGCCTCTTTGCATGAGCATTCGTCGGCAATGCAAACGACGATCCTGCTCTTGCTGGCGGCCGTGCTCCTGGTGGGCGCGCTGGGCTGGCTGCTCCACTGGCTGCTGATCCGCACCGAGGGCGTCTTCCTGGGGCGGCGGGTCGTGGTCTGGCTCTACGACCTGGCCGCGCCGCGCTACGACGCCATCAAACAGTATGACCCGGACACGGAGAGCGCCTTCGTCGCCTGGCCGCTCAGCCGGCGGCTGAAGGGGCGGCCCGCGCCGGCCGTGCTCGACGTGGCCACGGGCACGGGGCGGCTGCCGTTCTTCCTGCTGGCCGAGCCGATCTTCAACGGCCGGGTGGTAGGTCTGGACGCCTCGGTGGGGATGCTGGCTCAGGCGTGGGCCAAGCTGGCCGCGTATGACGACCGCGCGGCCCTCGTCCGCGGCTCGGCTGTTGACCTGCCCTTCGCCGATAACGCCTTTGCCGCCGTCACTTGTCTGGAGGCGCTGGAGTTCCTGCCCGACGATGCCGCCGCGCTGCGCGAGATGGCGCGCGTGCTAGAGCCGGGCGGCGTATTGCTGACGACGCGCCGCCAGGGGGCGGAGGCGGGCTACTTCCTCGGCCGCGCCCGCGGACGCGAAGAGTTGGAAGCGCTGCTGGCCGGCCTGGGTCTGGTTGATGTGCGCAGCCAGCCGTGGCAGGTCGAGTATGAGCTGGTCTGGGCCGCCAAGGGGCCGGCGCGGGTGAGTCAAATCTGAGTAAGGGTCGCCCCGCCCGGCGGGCATGCTAGAATTCAGCCGGTTCGCAGCGAGACACAGCAATTATGCAGGCAATCTCACCTCGCCCCCCACGCGCCGCCCGCGCCCGCAACCTCGGCTACTTCCTCATCCCGCCCATCGTCGGGTTGACGCTGTTGGCCATGCTGCTGGCCCTGGGCCTGACTGCCTACCGCGCCCGCTACAGCGGCCGGGTCTACACCGGCGTCAGCGTGGCCGGGGTTGACCTGAGCGAGATGACCGCGGCCGAGGCCGAGGCCGCCCTCAGCGGGGCGCTGCCCTACGCCGGCTCGGCGACGGTCACCCTGGTCGATCCGGGCACGGGGGCGGAATGGAGCTATACGCCGGCGCAGTTGGGCATCGCGGTTGATACCGCCGCCACCGCCTCGGCCGCCTTCGACGTCGGCCGCTCCGGCGGGCCGTTGCGCCGCCTGCAAGACGCCTTCCAGACCTGGTACTACGGCCGCAGCGTCGCCCCCATCGTCGTCTTCGATGAGGCGCAGCTTGACCGTGCCCTGGCCGGGCTGAGCGACAGTATGGAGCGCAACGCCGTCAGCGCCAGCTGGCAGCCCAACGACACCGGCGCGCCGGCTTATGTCCCGGCGCAGATCGGCCGCAGCATCGACCGCGCCTATTTGCGCGAGCAACTACTGCAACCCATCCGCGCGGGGGCCGATGCCCGCGTTGAGTTGCTCGTCCACGACATCTACCCGCCCGTCTACGACGACACCGCCACGACGGAGCAACTGGCCCAACTCTACTCCGAGCCGGTCAGCTTCTACTTCCCACAGCCGTTGGACGACTTTGACCTGAGCGGCGTGACGCTGCCGGCCGAGGAACTGGCCCGTTGGGTGCGCGTCGAGCAGGTCGAGGGGCCGGACGGCCACGGCCAGCACCGCGTCCAGATCGACGAGAACGCCGCCCGCAACTGGCTGGCCCAGTTCGGGGCGCAGTTCTACCGCGAGCCGGTCAACGCCCGCTACTACTTCAACGACGACACGCGCCAACTGGTCCTCGTCGCCCCCCACGTCAACGGCCGCGAGCTGGACGTGGAGGCCACACTCCAGCGCCTCGTCGCCCAACTCAACAGCGGCAACCACGCTGTGCCCATCATCCTGCGCGACATTACCCCGCTGGCCCACTCCGGGGCGACGGCGGCCGAGCTGGGTATCACCGAACTCATCACCGAGACGACGACCTGGTTCTACGGCTCTTCCGACGCCCGCAAGCACAACATCGCCCGCGCCGCAGCCAACTTCTACGGTGTCGTCGTCGCCCCCGGCGAGGAGTTCTCCTTCAATCGCTACCTCGGCTCGGTCAGCGAGACTGACGGCTACGAGGTCGGCCTGGTCATCGTCGGCGGCCGGACGCTGCGCGGCGTCGGCGGCGGCGTCTGCCAGGTCAGCACGACGCTCTACCAGACCGCCTTCTGGGCCGGCTTCCCCATCGTCGAACGCTGGGAGCACGGCTACATGGTCGGCTACTACAACGATGGCGAGGGGCCGGGCATGGACGCGACCGTCTTTTCGCCCCTGGTTGACTTCCGCTTCATCAACAACACGCCCTATCACCTGCTGATCGAGAACTACTACAATCAGGAAAACGAATCACTGACCTTTAAGTTCTATAGCACCAGCATGGGCCGCCGCGTGGAGAAGACGGAGCCGGTCTTCGAGAACATCGTCCCACCGCCAGAGGACGACGTTTGGGAATACGACGCCGAAATCCCGGCGGGCACAGTGCAGCAGTATGACTACGCCGCCGAGGGCGCGCGCGTCACCGTCCAACGGCAGGTCTTCAACGCCGACGGCGAGCTGATTGAGGAGCGCGCCTTCGTCAGCAACTACATCCCCTGGCCTAACGTGTTCCGTTACGGCGATGGGGTGGAGCCGGGCGACTACTCCTTGGTGCCGGAAAACTAGGGGTTAGGGATTAGGGGCTAGGGATTAGGAGAAAACGCTCTTTCTAATCCCTAGCCCCTACCCCCTAATCCCTAATCCCCAACTTATCCCCCACTTTTCGCCAGTTTATCGCAACGGGATTGATCTATAGAACAAGTGTGCTATTATAGGGAATAGGACAGACACATCCTCTTCCCCTCCCACCACTACCCCTCCGATGGGAGCCGGTAAGTGTTGAGCTTACCGGCTCCTCCTTCTTTCTGGTGGACGGCGGAGCCTAGAGGATACCTGCGAGAGAGAAATCAAGGAGAAAGGGTGATGCAGCAAGAACGGTTTTTCAACCGGTTCGCCGGCTCGCAACCGGTCGAACTGCGCTCCGCGAGCGCGTCCCGCAAGACTGTGATTGGTCTCATTCTTGTGGTCGCCCTCGTTGCGTTTGAGATCTTCAACTTCGACACAACGCGATATGCCCTCAACAACCTGCTGGGCGAGGTCGCCTTTTTCGGCGTCACGTGGGCCAGCATCCTGGCCATCGCCTTCTGCGCCATCGACTTTGCCGGGCTGGCGCGGCTGTTCACGCCAGAGCGCGGCGCGGACGAGCCAAAGGCCGTCTGGTATCTGATGGGCGCGTGGCTGCTGGGGGCGACGATGAACGCCATCATGACCTGGTGGGCGGTGTCGCTGACGCTGTTGAGTCATGATTTCGGCAACGAAGTCCTCGGCCGCGAGACGTTGCTGACGATGGTGCCCATTTTCGTGGCCGCCCTCGTCCTGCTGACACGTATCCTGTTCATCGGCGCCTTCTCGGTGGCCGGTGAGCACCTGTTCGACATCGCCGGGGAGGCCCAGGCGACGGCCCGGCCACAGCCGGCCCGCGAGAAGCCGGTCGCCGCGCCGCAACCCCAGCCGCAGCGGGCGGCCGCTCAGGCTGCTCCCCGTCGCGCCCCGGAGATCACCCCGGTAGAAGACGAGCCGGCCGCGCCC
>JAIBAS010000067.1 GCA_019695075.1 Promineifilum sp.
CCGGGTCGTCGCCCAGCAGGGCCGCCTGCGCGGCGAAAAGGGCGTCGCGCGTCTCGTCGGCCTCAGCCCACGGCTCCGTAGCGGCATCAGCTTGCGCCGCCGCCCGCGCCGCGGGCGCCAACAAGAGCGCCAGCGCCACCAGCGCCAACGCCACCAGGAAGAGGCCACGCCCCTTCGCGAATACACGCGCGCGCCGATGGTTGGGCGATGAGGTCATAGCGTTCACCCCTGGGACTACTTGTCCTTCATGCGCTTGGGATCGCACAGGTTCTTCTTCTTGTTGGCCACGCGGCCGCAGTTGAGGCAGACAAAGCGCGGCTGCTCAACCAGCAGGATGTAGGTCGGCAAATCGCCCTTGAGCGACTTCTTCAGCTTGCACAGTTCCGTGCTCATGCGCAGCCACCCTCTACTCGGCAATAGTCACATTCAGCAGCGCCGCCGCCTGGCTGACCTGCCCGGCCAGCGCCGTGGCTTTGGCCTGGGCCTCGCCGCCGAAGAGGTCGGCCTGCGCGGCGGTGAAGCGCACGCCGTTCTGCTCTTGCTGGTAGAGGTCGCCCACGTAGCCGCGCAAGTCGGTGAAGCCGTCGGCGATCTGGGCGTGGAGAGTCGGGTCGGCCGTCTGCACCAGCGTCGCCAGGTTGCTATAGGTGAAGTCCAGCCCGGCCAGGATGCCGTTGATGTCGAACAGGCGGCTGACGCCGACGAAGGCGGTCTCCTCGGCCTCCTCGGCCACGTAGGTGGACAGCTTCCACTGCTCGAAGTACTCGTTCATCGTCGGGATCATGACGGCCAGGGCGGTGAAGGCGTCGCTGAGGGTTGGCTGCCAGTTCTCGACCGTGGTCAGCATCTCCCCGGTGGCGCCGTCCATGCTCCGCGCGGCGGCCAGCAGGACGTTGGCCTCCGGCAGCACTTCGCCCAGCGCGGTCGCGCCGTCGCCATCCAGGTCCACCGGCAGGCCGACGAACTCCGCTCGCGTGCCCCAGATGATCGGCTCCAGCAGGCTATGGAAGATGTTGCCGGGGCTGGGCAGGCTGCGGCCGTCGGGCAGTTCCAGCGTCCACTGATAGGCCCCGGTCGGGTCTTCGGCGGCGCTGGGGCCGGCGTCGATCCAGACGTCGTAGAAGGCCAGCGACGGCACGCCGGCGATGATACCTTCGTCCAGTTCATAGCTGGTGTGGGCGGTCGTCCAGTGGGTCTTGGCGTCGGCCACCAGCTGGGCCAGCGCCGGCCCGTCGGCGGCCCAGGCGGCGGCGTAATCGAAGTTGTGGGCCGACACTAATTCATAGTAGGCCGCCGCTGTCTCGGCCAGCGCCGCCGTGCCGGCCTTCATCTGGCGGCTGTTGTCCAGGGCGTAGTCCTTTACCGCGCTCAGGTCGGCGCCGGCCGTCTCGGCGGGCGCGGCTTCGGCCGCCGGGGCAACGGTCGGGGCGGCCTGCTCGGCCGCGCCGCCGCAGGCGACCAGCAATAGCACGGCAACCAGCAATAGGGAACGGGTCATCCACTTCAACATCTCTTCTCTCATCCTCTTCCTTTGGGAAAGCAGCTTGATCGACCCCCATTATCAGGGCCTGGCCCCCCGGCCACAAGACCCCCGCGTTAAGCCCGGAATGTAACGCGGTTAACCCAATTCATGCGCGACGTAAAGCCGATGTGAACCGCGGTTAATTTGTGCTGCCGTCCGAAGTTGTTATAATGACCGTTCGTCTAGAACGTTTGTTTGCTCTGCGCCGGCTGGCCCGGCCTTTGGAAGACCCTCTATGAGCACGACCACGGTCAACCGCGAATTTCGCCTGGAGAACCAGCGGCAATTCGACCAGCGCAGCCCCGTGCGCTGGATCGCCTCGCAACTGCGCCACTACTGGCATCTGCCCCTGCTGGCCGTCATCGCCGCCGGCTTCAACAACTTCGGCGCCAGCTACATCCAACTGCTCATCGGCCGCGGCTTCGACCTGCTCAACACGCCCGGCTGGACGAACCGCTCGCTGCTGCTGCTGGCCCTGGCCGTGTTCGGCTCGGCCGCCGTGCAGGGCATCTTCGGCCTCGTCCGCAACTCCGCCTTCGAGTTCATGGCCCAGCGCGTCGAGCGCGACTCCCGCGATTCGCTCTACGCCAGCCTGCTGGGCAAGAGCCAGACCTTCCACAACCGCCAGCGCATCGGCGACATCATGGCCCGCGCCACCAACGACGTGCGCATGCTCAACATCATGTTCAGCCCCGGCCTGATGCTCATCACCGACTCGCTCGTCGGCATCGTCGCCCCCATCGTCCTCATCGCCCGCATCAACATGCAGTTGCTGCTCATGCCGGTCGTCTTCGTGCTGCTCTACGTCGTCACCATCCGCGACTACGCCCGCCGCCTCAGCCCCATCAGCGAGGGACTGCGCGAGTCGTTCGGCACGATGAACGCCGGGCTGGCCGAGGCGGTCAGCGGCATCGAGGTCGTCAAGGGCAACGCCCAGGAGGCCCAGGAGGTGGACAAGTTCGTGCGCGACGCGGCCGTCTATCGCGACTACGCCATCCGCGAGGGCGAAGTGCAGGCCCGCTATTTGCCCATGCTCGTCTTCAGCCTGTGCTGGGGCGCGGCCTTCTTCCACGCCATGCTCCTCTGGCGCGACGACGCGCTGACGCTGGGCCAGGTCGTCAGCTACGTCGGCCTGTTCGGCTTTCTGCGCTTCCCCACCTTCGTGTCCGTGTTCACTTTCCAGCTGGCCCAACTGGGCGTCGCCAGCGCCCGGCGCATCCTGGAACTGATCAACACCGAGACCGAACTGGACGAGAACCAGAGCGGCGTCGCCCAGCCCATCGCCGGCGCGGTCGAGTTCCGCCACGTCAGCTTCGGCTACAAGTGGCGCGATTCTCCCGAATCGCCGCCTCAGAGCGATTCTGGAGAGTGGCGCGATTCTCCCGAATCGCCGCCTCAGAGCGATTCTGGAGAATCGCGCCACGGGGAAGGCGATTCGGGAGAATCGCTCCACATCCTCAAGGACATTAGCTTCGTCGCCCAACCGGGCGAGACGGTGGCCATCGTCGGCCAGACGGGCAGCGGCAAGAGCACCCTGACCCGGCTCATCAACCGCATCTTCGACGCCGAGGGCGGCCAGGTGCTCGTCGATGGCATCGACGTGCGCGATTGGAATCTGGAGTCACTGCGCTCGCAGATCTCCACCATCGAGCAGGATGTTTTCCTCTTCTCGCGCACCATCGCCGAGAACATCGCCTTCGGCGTGCCCGACGCCACGCGCGAACAGATCGAGGCCGTCGCCCACGAGGCCCAGGCCCACGACTTCATCATGAGCTTCGAGAAGGGCTACGACACCGAGGTCGGCGAGCGCGGCGTGACCCTCTCCGGCGGCCAGCGGCAGCGCATCGCCATCGCCCGCGCCTTCCTGACCAACCCGCGCATCCTCATCCTCGACGACAGCACCAGCGCCATCGACAGCGCCACCGAGGATCGCATCCAGCAGGCCATGTACCGCATCAGCCGCCAGCGGACGACCTTCCTCATCACCCACCGCCTCAGCCAGATCCGCTGGGCCGACCGCATCCTGGTGCTCAAAGGCGGCCGCATCACCGACCAGGGCACGCACGACGAGCTATTGGCCCGCTCGGCCGACTATCAGCGCATCTTTTCGGTGTATGAGTGAACGACCGCCGACCGCCGACCG
>JAIBAS010000040.1 GCA_019695075.1 Promineifilum sp.
GATTCTCCGAATCGCACTCCGCCCAGCGCAGGAACGCGATTCGGAGAATCGCGCCACGCGCTCGGCCCCAGTACAGGAACGCGATTCAGAGAATCGCGTCACGTTGGGCTAGGGCATGGAGTGCATGTGGCCGCCATCTTCGGCCGGGGCCGGCGCGAGTTCCGCGCCGCCCTTGGCCGCCAGCAGTTCGCGCATGTAGTCGATCTCCAGTTGTTGCGCCTCGACGATCGAAGTCGCCAGCGTGCGCACGACCTGCTGGTCGGCGTTCTCGGCCGCCGTGGCCATCGCCACGCCGCCCTGGTGGTGGGGGATCATCAGTTGCAGGAACAGGACGTCGGCGGCATCGCCATCGGCGGCGCGTAGGGCGGCCAGCTGCTCGCCCGTGGCCATGCCCGGCATCAGGCCCTCAGTGGGCATACCCATCCAAGCCATGCGCGGCTCGCTGCTCGTCCACGGCAGCCCCCAGGCATCGAGCCAGCCGCTCATAATGCCGATCTGGCCTTGTTGCGTCGTCAGGATGTCGAAGGCCAGGGTGCGGATGGCCGGGTCGCTGGTACGGTCGTAGATCAGGCCGGCCATGACGACGGCCTGCTCGTGGTGGAGGCTCATATCGCGGGCGAAGCCAACGTCCACGGAATCGGCCGCGGGCACGCGCGCCCGGCCGAGCCAATAGCCGCCCAGCGCCCCGGCGGCCAGCGCCAGCACAGCGACGACAAGCAGCAACCACAGGCGATTGGGCGGGGTAGCCGTAGCGTCGTCGCCGAATTCAGCATCAGTCGGAAGAGGGTCGAGCGCAGTATCCATGTCGTTTTCTCGTGCCTGAATTTCGTGTAGTAAGTATTCGCGGGCACAAGACAATACCGCCCGCGGCCGGCACGAATGGTAGCACACTTCGCCTGGCCCTGGCAGTCCTCTCATTGTGTGTGTCTACAGCCAGGCCGGTAGGGTGGGGGCAGGCGACTTCAGCAGCGATTGGGGCGCAATTCCGGCCAGGAACCGCCACCATGTTGCATCCCTTGCAACGCACCGGTTTTAGCCTGCAAGTAGAGCGCAACATCTAGACCGCCTCTGCCGGAGGCGGCGCGCAGGAGGCGGTACAATGAGTCGCAAATCGGATGAAGAACGCCTGAATTCCATTGTTGAAACGATTCAGCGGAACCCGGCGCAGCGGCCGGGCTGGCTGGCCCGCCGGCTGGGTGTGGACAACAAGACGATGATGCGCGCCCTGGCGCAATTGGAAGACCGCGGCGACATGCTGCTCGAGGACGACCGTGGTGGTGTGTCCTGGTTCGGCCGCCGGCGCGGCGAAAGGTAGGTTGTCAGATGGCGCGGCTACACTGACTGGAGAGGGCCGCGCCCCTGGCGACGGCGGTGGGTGGGGCCAAAGTAGCACGAAGTGGCATGATTGTGTGGCGCAGCCGCGGCGCACAACTTCGTGGCACGATTTTGAAGGAGGCATTGCATGGGCCAACGGGCAATCCATCGCGCCTGGTTGATCAGCGAAATGGAGCGGCTGTATGTCGATCGCGCCTGGAGCGACGCGGAGATGGGGGAGCGGCTGGAGGTCAACCGCTCCACGATCTACCGGACGCGCTGTTTCATGGAAAGGGAACTGTCCGCACCGTTTGTCGAGGAAGCGCCAGGTCGCTACCGCATCGACCGGCAGCGGCAGCTGGGCAACCTGCGCCTGACGCCAAGCGAGGCGCTGGCGCTCTATCTGGGTGGGCGGCGCTTGCAGCAGCAGACCCGCGTCGGCCACTTGCCCACGGCATCGGCGCTGGAGAAGCTGGCCCAGGTGTTGCGCCGGCCGATGATGGTCGGGCTGGTGCGCGCCGCCCAGGAAGTGCTGGAGCAGGAGACGGACGCGCGGCTGACCTATGTGTTGGAGCAGATCGTCGAGGGCTGGATCACCGGCCGCAAGGTGCGCGTGCGCTATCGCAAGCCCCACGACGACGCGCCGCGCGTCCACACCATCAGCCCCTACCAGCTTGAGCCGTCCATCTGGGGCGACGGCGTCTACCTGATCGGCCACAGCGACCACTACGACGCGGTGATCACGCTCAAGCTCGGTCGCATCGAGCACGCCGCCGTGACGACGGAACCGTTCACCATCCCGGCCGAGTTCGACAGCCACGCGCTGCTGGAACACGCCTGGGGCATCTGGCACTCCGACCGGCAGCCATGCACCGTCCGCCTGCATTTCAGCCGCCGCGTGACGCCGCGGGTTAAGGAGACGGTCTGGCATCCGTCGCAGACCATCCGCGAGCGGCCGGACGGCACGTGTGAATGGGAGGCGCAGATCGTCGAGTGGCGCGAGATGGAGCCGTGGGTACGCGGCTGGGGAGCGGATTGCGAAGTGCTGGCTCCCGACGACCTGCGGGCGAGCGTCATCGCGTCGGTGCGGCTGTCGGCCGAGCGGTATGGGTTGTTGGCGGAGGGGGCGCGGGCAGTGGGGGACTAGGGCGCGGTGTGGGCTGGGGGTGTTCGCTTGTGCCGGCCTACATAGTTAAATTAACATGTATTAGTCGCCCCAAGCCCTACCTGAGACCCGTACTCGCGCCACAGCATCACGCCATACCTCTGACGTCGGGCCTGCGAAACGACGCCAAACGCCGCGCCCATAGGTATATTCTGCGCGTCCTCTTTTATGCCTGCGGTCTATTGTGATTTGCCCCGCTATTCGTAGACTGGAAGGCAAAACCCATCCCCATAAGGAGAATGCAAAACCCATTCTCACAAGGAGAAGAGAGATGGCTTTCGCCTATACGAACTCGAAGGGACAGACGTATTACCTTCACGGCCGTGAAGTGGAACTCAACAACGATCAAACACGCACGATCTACTTCTTCGCCAAGGATCGGCGTGAGGGCGTGCTCGACAGTGTGCCCTCGGGCTGGCAAGTGATGGAAGGACGCAACGCGCTGCCCGTTCTCTCCAAGGAAGGCTCGGAGCGGCGCAATGGTAGCGGCAGCGGCAGCAAGCGCTCCGGCAGCCGCGGCCGTGGCAAGCGCGGCAACAGCTAGCGCTCGGCGCTGGCGCGATCGGATTGGCCGGGCGCGGTAAAACTCTCGGTCGTAAAGGCCAGTAGTTGCGTCTGGCCCGGCCAGGCATCGTCCGGCAGCGACGCTTTGCGACACAGCTGCCGCACGAACTCCCGCACATCCCAGCCGAAGTGCGCCGGCACTTCCGGCAACAACAGGCCGCGACGGTGATGGCCGATGATGAGCAACCCGTCGCGGCCTACTTCTATATCGCGGTAGTGTTCGATGGGCCGCATGGGCGAGAGGATCGAAATCTCGATGCTCAGCCCGTCCAGCTCGCCGGGCGTGACGGGATAGAAGCGCGGGTCAATGGTGGCCGCCTTCACGGCCGCGTCCTGTACCGCCAGGTAGAGCGGCTCGTCGGCCTCGGTGCGGCCGACACAGCCGCGCAACTCTCCCTCCGGCTCGTAATCGTGGGGCGCGCCGCGCAGCGTCACGAAGACGGCCGCCGGGCGCAGCAAGTGCGGGCTATCGGTCTGGTAGTCTGGTGTCTCGCCCGTGGTGATCGCCGCGCGGATAGTGCGACGGGCCAGGCTCAGCAGTTCGGCGCGTTCTTCGGCGGTGGTCAGGCGGTGCGGTTCGTGGGCGTTCATCGTCGGTACCCCCTTCCCCACAGTATACA
>JAIBAS010000492.1 GCA_019695075.1 Promineifilum sp.
GGGCCGGCATTGCCCCGACGGCCACGTTACCGGCCACGGCCACGGCCGCGCCGGAGAAGACGGCCGCGCCGACCGTGGCCCCAACCGCCGCCCCGCCCGGCGGCGTTCCGCTGACGGAGCAGATCCTCATCCCCGCCGGCCCATTCCTGATGGGCAGCAGCGAAGGCGACGGCGCGGTAGCCGAGACAACGGTCACACTCGACGCCTTCCTCATCGACCGCACCGAGGTGACGGCGGCGCAGTACGCCGCCTTCCTGAACGAGTTCGGCAATCAGAACGAGGGCGGCGTACCCTGGGTGGACGTGGCCGACGATGAAAATGTCCTGACGCAGGCCGGCGGCGTCTTCCAGCCGTTGCCGGGCATGGAGGCGCATCCGGTCATTCAAGTCAGCTGGTATGGAGCCGCGGCCTATTGCACCGCTGTCGGCCGCCGGCTGCCGACGGACGCCGAATGGGAAAAGGCCGCCCGCGGCACGGACGGCCGCCGCTTCCCCTGGGGCAACACGCCCATCGACTGTAGCCTGGCCAACTTCTGGAACGGCAACGTTAACGGCTGCGTCGGCCTGCAAGTGGACGTCGGCTCTTACCCCTCCGGGGCCAGCCCCTACGGCGTGCTGGACATGGCCGGTAACGTCTGGGAGTGGGCCGACGACTGGTTCGACGCCAACCAGAATGCGCGCGTCCTGCGTGGCGGCTCCTACCTCGATAAAGGCGCCTGGGCGACCACCTTCCACCGCCACCGCGGCGCGCCCGCAAACCAGTATGCCCACACCGGCTTCCGCTGCGCGGCAACGCCTGTCGAAAGCACCGCCGAACCCTCGCCGCAGGCCGTCGCGACGACGCCCACTCTCAGCCGCGGCCAGACGCGCACGCTGACGTTGCCGGGCGACGTCGCCGTGGAACAAGTCGCCGTGCCCACCGGCGCTTTCGCCATGGGCAAGCAGGACGACGAAACCGCCCGGCCCGTCCACGCCGTGACGCTGGACAGCTTCTGGCTCGACCGCACGGAGGTGACCAATACCCAGTTCGCGGCTTTCGTGGCCGACTCGGGCCACCTGACGGCCGCCGAGCGGCGCGGCTGGGGCGAGGGGCACCGTAACAACGACTGGCAGGTAATCGACGGCGCGAACTGGCAACACCCGCAGGGGGCGGCCAGCGATCTGACCGGGATGGAGCAGCACCCGGTTGTGCAGGTGACGTGGGACGACGCCGACGCCTTCTGCCGCTGGCGCGGCGACCGGCTGCCGACCGAGGCCGAGTGGGAGTATGCCGCGCGCGGGCCGGACGGGACGACCTACCCGTGGGGCAACTCGTTCGACAGCGCGCTGCTCAACTACTGCGACAGCAATTGCCCCAACAGCTGGGCCGACAGCCGCGTCGACGACGGCTACGAATTCACCGCGCCCGTGGGCAGCTACCCGGGCGGGGCCAGCTGGGTTGGGGCGCTGGACATGGCCGGCAATGTCTACGAGTGGGTCTACGACTATTACGACCGCGATTACTACGGCCGCTCCTCCGACCACAACCCGACCGGCCCGGCCGCGAGCACACAGCGCGTGCAGCGCGGTTCCAGTTGGCGCGACTACGACGACGTTACCTACGCCGCCGGGCGCTTCGCCGACCCGCCGGACGTAGCCGACACCAACACCGGCTTCCGCTGCGCCTCCACGCCGGGCTAGGCCACGGGGCGACTAACGGTCTGTTCGACCAGGCCGCCCGGGCCGGGAGACAGGGGCTAGGGGCTAGGGAAGAGCGCTCTTCAATAGCCCCTAGCCCGCGGCTTATGCTATTTAACAAGATAATGCGGCTGTCGCGCTCTGCCCCGGCGGATCAATCCACCGGCTGCCAGGCCAAACGCGCTGAAGCGCGTTGCCGGAGTTGCCGGAGTGGACCACGCCTCTGTAACCGGTTTCAACCGGTTTCGCCTGGCAGCGGCGGATTTGAACCCGCCGGCGGGCGATAACCGCATTCATTTGACAAAGTTCATGAACCCGCCGGGGGCTTTGCACACACACCCTAGTTGTAGCCGTTGCTGAAGATGTCGATCATCAGCTTCGGGTCGCCCAGCGGGTAGAGGATAGGGCAGGTCGCGCCGCTGGCGATGTACTCGCGCACCTTGGCCTTGACCTCGTCGGGCGAGCCGCTGGCCGTACACATTTGCACCACGTCGTCGGGCACGAGGTGCATGGCCGCCTCGATCTCCTCCTCCGTCGCCGGCCAGGTCAGCACCTGGTGGATCTCGTCGAGCAGCTCCTGGCTGACGCCGCTGGCCTTCATCAGGTGCGGCTGCTGGCCCAGATATTGGGTCATCATCTTGCGGGCCATGTCCAGAGCGTGCTTGCGGTCGTTGTCCACCGAGCAGATGACCAGTTGCGGCCGGTCGATGTCGTCGATCTTGCGGCCGGCCCTCTTCGCGCCCACTTCCAGCGCGTCCATCGCCTCGGCGTTGTACTTGGGGTTGACCAGGTAGTTGAGGCAAACGCCGTCGGCGATCTCCCCGGCCATCTCCATCATCTTCATGCCCGTCGCGCCGATGTAGATGGGCACGTGGCGCGGTTCGACGCGGCCATGAACCACGTCCAGCTGGATACCATCAACGTGGTGGAACTCGCCGTGGAAGGTGACGTTCTCCATCGCCAGCAGCCGGCGCAGCACCTCGACCGTCTCGCGCATGGCCAGCAGCGGCTTGCGTCGGTCGATGCCGACCTTTTGGGCCAGCGGGTCCCACCACGCGCCGATGCCGCAGATGATGCGGTCGGGGGCCAGGTCGTCGAGCGTCAGGAACGTTGCCGCCAGCAGGCCGATGTTGCGCGTCCAGTTGTTGATGACGCCGCTGGCGACCTTGATCTTCTTGGTGACGGCGGCGAAGGCGGCCATGGGCACGATGGCGTCGCGCACCAGGCGGCTCTCCGCCTGCCAGACAGCCTCAAAGCCGTTGGCCTCGGCATACTGGGCCAATTCCATGCCTTCCTGCAACGAGTGGGCATCCTGTAGATAGAGGGCTACGCGGTCCATTTTTGTTCTCCTTGTAATAACAGATAGAGGGGCGGGGGCACAGGGGTGGGGGGGTGCGGGGGTGATCTCCCCTGCTCCCCCGCACCCCCGCTCCCCTGCGCCTTTTTATTCTTCCCTAATCGCCACCAAATACCCGTTATACACCAACCAATCACTCTCCGTATCCAGATCAAAGCGCAGGCCGGGGGCGCGGACGATGTGGGCTTGCCGCCAGCGCGCGGCGGCCTCGGCCAGGTGGGCGCGGAAGCTGCCGGGGCCATAGTGGAAGGTGAAATCGCCCGGCGGGGCCAGCAACAGGGCGTTCGTGCCGTCCTCTTCCTCGTCGGGGCAGATGGATAGGAGAGGGGCTAGGGGATAGGGGTTAGGGGCTAGGGAAGAGCGCTCACGCCAAGGCGCTAAGGGGCCAAGACGCAAAGACAGAGGCGAAGAAGCTTGCTCTTCTTCCTTTTCTTCCTTAGCGTCTTTGCTTCTTTGCGCCTTTGCGTGAGCCTCTTCCCCAATCCCCTCTTCCGGCGGTCGGCCGTCGGCGGTCAGCGGTCGCAAGACGGCCTCGATGTCCTCGACACAGGCGAAGGGTAGGTCGGCGGGCAGCAGCAGGACGGCCGTGGCCCCGGCGGCTGCGGCGTGGGCCGCGCCGCGGGCGGCG
>JAIBAS010000211.1 GCA_019695075.1 Promineifilum sp.
ATCTCGCCCCGATGATGGGGGCGGGCCGTTTTGTTGTTGTCAGGCCGGACGCGGGCGCGCCCGCGCGTGTGAGCTTACGGCTGCAAGACGTAGGCCAGGATGTCGGCCATGTCCTGCGGGTTGCCGCCCATGCGGTCGTTGGCGCCGAAGTTGGCCGTCATGGCGCTGGGCGGGCCGGCGCACGGGCCGGTGGGGCACTCTGGGGCGATGAAGTCGCTGGGGTAGAGAATCGAGTGGTAGACGTAGTTGAGCGCGTCCATACCCTCGACGCGGGTCGCGCCGTCGGTCTCGATGTTGGCCAGCGAGGGGCCGAGCACCGCGGGCACACTGCCGTCAATCGTGCCGTGGCAGGCCTGGCAGCCGTAGGTGATGCTGAACAGCTCCTGGCCGCGGGCCGGGTCGCCCTCGGTCACCTGAATCTCGTCCGTGCCGGCCAGGAAGTCCTCGGCCTTTTCCGGCCAGGCGAAGGTGACCACCGGCGCGGCGCAGAGCGTCTCGCTCTCCCAGTTGAGCACGAAGTTGGTCACGTCGCGCACCTGATCCTGGCGTAGCGGGCCGCCGAACTGCTCCGACCACGTGGGCATGATCGTCCCGCGGCCGGCGGAGACCGTTGTCAGGACGTAGGCGGCCTTGGTGCCTTTCCAGCCCATGTCGGTCATGCGCTGCGACGGGTCGCCGCACAGCAGGCCGTTGTAATTGAGCGGCAGGCCCTGGCAGGCGATCTGGTTGCCGGCGGCATCGACGCAGTTCTGGGCCGTGCCGTCTGTGCCGTGGCAGGTGGCGCAGTTATTGGCGAAGATGTGCGCGCCGGACTCGATGGAGCGGCCGAGTTCGGCGTTGGTGAAGCGATCCAGCCGGGCCGGTTCGCGCAGGGCCGAATAGCCAAAGACCATCATCGTCAGCATGAAGGCGATGGTTCCAATGACAATCTTGATCTGCATGGGTCATCGTTCCTTATTTAAGTAGAGACGCTCCGGTGGAGCGTCTTCGCTCCGATAGAGCGTCTCTACCGGGCAGTAATCTAGTTCGTCGCGCAGGTCTTGTTGAGGAAGCGACACTCCTCTTCGTAGTTCGAATAGGCGTGGCGGAAGGCCGGCCAGTCCACGTCGATGAGCATGTTGCTGGGGTCCTGGGGATCGACGACCTCGTAGGAGAGGATCATCTCCCGCAAGTTCGGCTGAATCTCCTTGATCTCCAGCGTGGCCACGGGGTCGGGCATGGCGTCGGTGGTGAAGCCGTTGCCATAGCGCCGGCTGCCGTTCTCCAACTCCTCCACGATGCACGCGCGCCACATCTCGTTGCCCACCAGGGTGCAACTCTGCTCGCGCATGGCTTCCTCGAACACCGCCAGGCCGCGCGTCAGGAAGGGGTTGCCCTCGATCACCTGGCCAGGCGTGTAGATGCCGGGGGTCATGTGCTCAAAGGGGATACCCTTCAGACCGCCCGGCCCCTCTTCGGGCAAGAGGCGGATGCTGACTTCGCGGTCGGCCGAGGAGGTCACGCGGAACTCCGGCGACCCCATCCAGTTAGAGACGAGCATGAAGGCCATGAAGAGCATGGCGATGCTCAGGCCCAGGCGGCGGTCGGCGTAGCGGCGGCTCTTGCCCACCTCGAAGTAGGGCATGACGATGAAGGCCACCAGCAGCAGGGGAATGAAGCCGACGACGATGGTCTTGGGGGCCAGCTTCAGCCAGCCCTGCGACCACGACAGATACCACGGCGCGACGACGTGGAGCGGCGTCACCACCGGGTCGGCGTGTGTCTCCAGCGGCGCGTCCCACAGCCACAGCGCCCCGGCGACGAGGAAGAGTGTCGCCAGCGCCGTCCACATCAGCTCGCTGGTCAGGATGTCGGGGATGTAGTAGGTGCGCTCGTCCTTGGGCACGCGCTTGGCCGTGTCCTCGCCGATCTGCTCGCGGCCGGGCGGCAGGGAGATGCCGTAGAGGACGACCTTGTAGTAGTGGACGAAGAAGAAGATGCCGGCCAGCAGCGGCAGCAGCAGCACGTGCAGCAGATACCAGCGCAGCAGGCCGTTGGCCCCCAGCGCCGGGCCGCCTTGTAGCACCAGCAGGACGGTGTTGTTGACGAATTCCGGGGCCGGCGCGGCCGCGCCGCCGCTGATGAAGACCGTCAAGGCCCAGTAGGCCAGCTGGTCCCAGGGCAGCAGGTAGCCGCTGAAGCTCAGGAAGATCGTAAACACCAGCAGGAGCATGCCCGTGGCCCAGGTGAACTGGCGCGGCTTCTTGTAGCTGCCGGTGATGAATGTCCTGAGCATGTGCATGGCGACCACCAGCACCATGACTTCCGCGCCCAGGCGGTGCATATTGCGGAACAACTGGCCCAGCGGCACGTTGCCGAGGATGTTCCACATGTTGCCGTAGGCAATGAGCGGGCTGGGGGTGTAGAAGACCATCAGGATGAGGCCGGTGATCGTCTCCCAGACCAGCATGAACGTCGACAGCCAGCCCAGCCGGAAGGTGGGGTAGATATTGGTGACGCCGGTGTGGTAGAAGCTGGGCCGGATGTGGAGCCAGAAACCATCGGCATGAGGCCGCAGCCGGGGGTTCGGCCGGCGCGGCTCATCGCCGCGCAGGGCCGACCGCACGTCGCTGATGGTCATGCCCGCGGTGACGCGCTCAACGACTTCGTCTGCCTTGGTGACGACGGCTTGCTTGATGCCCATCTCGCGGACTTGTTCGACAAATGTAGCCATAACAACTCCTGGAAGTAATTGATCGCTTTACGGGCAGTTGCCCTGGAAATCGCACAGAAGCTTCATTGATGGGCCTTGCTTGCGGCTGCCGGTGTCAACCCGCAGGAAGGCCGTGCCCGAGGGCAGGGGCATGGGTGCGAAGAAGTCATCGACCAGTTCGGACTCGGCCAGCACCGTGGACTCGTCATCGGCGATGGCCTGCATCAGGAAGCGGTCGAGCGTGCGCGGGGCGGGCGACTCGACGCGGCGGCCGTCCAGCCGGTACTTCGAGCCGTGGCAAGGGCATTCGAAGCGGTTGTTGGTCGGCGTCCACGAGTAGATGCAGCCCAGATGGGTGCAAACCTTGTAGATGGCGGCCACGCCCTGGATGGGGTTCTGCTCGTCGTCAGCCTGGTACATGCGCTCGTTGGGTTGAGTGCTGTCGAGGTTGACCAGCCAAAAGCGGCCGTCGGCGAAGTTGATCGGCGCGTCGTTGACGCCCGGCAACTCGGCGATGTCGATGGTGAAGGTGCCGCCGAATTCGCCTTCACGGAAGCGCGGGATGAGGAACCACAGCAGCAAGCCGGCCCCTTGCAGGCTCAGCAAGGCGATGGACGCGCCCCAGATGTAGTAGAGAAACTCCCGCCGGCTGATGCCCGAAGTCACGCCTCCGGCATCGGCTACTGTCGCCTGACTCGCCATATGGCTATCCTCCTGCGTGTCTAGCTGTAATGCTCTCCATATGTCGCGCGGTCCGCGCCGCGCGCCTGTCCTGTGTTGTGCTTTTTATCACAAAAGCATGGCTTGGCCAAGTTGTATGCAAGGCCAAACGGCATGGGCGCTGAGGGACTCGAACCCCCGACTTCTTCGGTGTAAACGAAGCGCTCTGACCAACTGAGCTAAGCGCCCGATTGCGCAATGAGACTTATATTATAGCCGCATGAGAATGGCTGTAAAGCTGTAGAG
>JAIBAS010000524.1 GCA_019695075.1 Promineifilum sp.
AAGGGCATACGCTGGTGCTGGCCGGGCGGGCCGGTCGGCTGGCCGAGCCGCTGCTGGCGGCGGTGGCGGCGCTGCCGGCCGATGTGCGCGCCCGCGTTGTCCTGCCCGGCTACATCGACGAGACAGAGAAGGCCGCCCTGCTCTCCGCGGCGACGGCGTTGGCCTTCCCGTCGCTTTACGAGGGCTTCGGCTTTCCGGTGCTGGAGGCGCAGGCCTGCGGCACGCCGGTGGTGTGCAGCGACACGAGTTCGCTGCCGGAGGTGGCCGGGGAGGGGGCGCTGCTCGTCGATCCGCTTGACACGGCGGCGCTGGCGGCGGCGCTGCGGCGCGTGGCTGGCGACGAGGACTTACGCCGCCGTCTGATCCGCGCCGGCGGCGACAACTGCGCCCGCTTCACCTGGACGCGGGCGGCGGAGCAGACGTTGGATATCCTCATTCAGGCGGCCGGCTGATCCTTCCTTTCCCCCCGCGCCAATCGGTGCTTTAATCCGGCCAAAGGATAGCACATGCAAACCGAACTGACCCATCCCGGCCCCTTGCTCGATGCCGCCGGCCGCCTGGCCCAGGTGGGCTGGTCGCGGCAACCACTGCTGGACGCCAACCTGGAGAACGCGCGCTTCTATGCCCTGCGGCCGTTGCAGCGCTTTCGTATGAAACGCTGGGACTACTACGCCCTCTTTACGCCGCGCGGCTTCTTCTCCGCCACGGTCGCCGACCTGGGCTACGCGGCCAACGTCTTCGTCTACACGCTCGACTACGCCAGCGGCGAACTCTACGAGGAGGGCCTGGTTGTCCCCCTGGCGCGCGGCGCGCGGCTGGCGCGGAGTAGCGCCACAGGCGAAACGGCCTACGAGAACGACAAGGCAGCCCTGCGCTTCACCACCGGGCCGGACGGACGGCGGGTGCGTGTCGATTGGCCGGGCTTCCACGGCGGCCGGGGCATCACCGCCGACGTCCACCTGGCCACGCCGCCCGGCCACGAGTCGATGACCATCGTCATCCCCATCGGCGCGCGGCGCTTCTATTACAACACCAAGATCAACTGCCTGCCCGCCGCCGGCACGCTGCGCCACGGCGACGCGGTTGAGGAGCTGTCGCCCACATCCAGCCTCGGCTCGCTCGATTGGGGGCGGGGCGTGTGGGAGTATCGCAGCTACTGGAACTGGGCCAGCGCGTCGGGCTTCCTGCCGGATGGGCGCACAATCGGGCTGAACCTCGGCCGCGGCTTCGGCGACCTGAGCCGGGCCACGGAGAACGCCGTCATCCTCGACGGCCGTGTCCACAAGCTGGGCGACGTGCGCTTCGACTATCAGCCGGGGGCGTACATGCGGCCGTGGCGCTTCACGGACGGCAATAGCCGCGACGCCGGCCGGCTCGACCTGACCTTCACGCCCTTCAGGGAGCGCGTGGCCCGCACGAGCCTGGGCGTCATCTCCAGCGAGGTACACCAGATGTTCGGGGGCTACGCCGGGCAGGTGACGCTGGACGATGGCTCAACCGTGGCGATCGACGGTCTGATCGGCTTTGCCGAGGAGCACCGGGCGCGGTGGTGATCTCCCGGGGTGGACGCGGCCGGCCGACTAGCCCGGCAGTAGCCCCTTCATCTGGTTGTACATGAACTTCGTGGCCCGCCGGGGGCTGAGGCGATAGAGCAGGTTCATCATATTGGCGTCGCGGCCGACGTAGACCTGGAACTTATCGTGCTCAATGCCGTCGAGGATGATCTGCGCCGCCTTCTCGGGCTGGGTCATCGGGAAGCTCTGCGCCGATTCGCTGGCCGCGGCGGCCTGGATGACGACGCCGGAGTTCTGGCTGATGTTGGTGGCGATGGCCCCGGGGAAGACGACGGTCACGCGGACGTTGGTGGCCAGCAACTCGGAGTACAGCCCCTCGGTCAGCAGCTTGACGCCGGCCTTGGACGCGCCGTAGAGCGTCTGGCCGGGCACAGGGAAGAAGCCGCCCATGCTGGAGACGTTGACGATGTGGGCGGCGGGGCGCTTCAGCAGATGGGGCAGGAACGCCTTGGTCATGTAGATGACGCCGTAGAGGTTGACGTTCAGCACGCGCTCGATGGCGTCATACTGGAGATCGTTCAGGCGCACAAAGGGCTGGATGATGCCGGCGTTGTTGATGACCGCATCGACCGCGCCGTGGGCGGCGATGACCGCGTCCGGCAACGCTTCGACGGCCTTCCGGTCGCTGACGTTGACCACGTGGGTGCTCATCTTGCCCTTCTGCGCCCCGGCCAGGGCGGCCGTTTCCTTCAGGGTGGTTTCGTTGAGGTCTACAGCGGCAACGCATAGACCCTTCTGCGCCAACGCCAGCGCGAGAGCGCGGCCCATGCCGCTGCCCGCGCCGGTGACGACGATAACTTTGTTCGGTGTGAGTTTCATTGGAGGTTCCTTGCTATGGCTTGCTGGTGAGAGCCTGGGCGCGCCGTTGGCCGCCAGACCTGCCATGAGTATAGCGGGTTATCGGCCGGCGGCCATGTGGCGCGATTCTCCCGAATCGCGTCACGCGCGCCACCGCGCCACGGCGGGCTTGCGATTCGGGAGAATCGCGCCACGGCGGGCTTGCGATTCAGGCGAATCGCGCCACGATTCAGGCGAATCGTGCCACGGTCCGCAGCCGCGTGGCAATGGCGTTCATCGTCTCTTCGCTGACGCGCTCCGCCTCCGGCACGCCCAGATAGGCGAACACCCGCGGCCCGCGCCGGTCGTCCGGCTGGTCGGCCAGGCGCGGGATGACGTGGAAGTGGACGTGGGGATGTTCGGCCTGCTCGGCGAACTGGCAGACGTAGGTCTTGACGCAGCCGGTGACCTCGCGCAGGGCGGCCGAAGTTTGCCGCAGTAGCACACCCAACTCGGCCGCCTCCGCGTCGGTCAGTTCGTCGATGGCCTCGACGTGCCGCCGGGCGACCAGCACCAGCCAGCCGGGGAGGGCGGTGTTATAGCTGTGAACGAGGTCCCAGTGCTGAGTCCGGTAGATGCTGTCCCAGAAGGGCGCTTCGCCGCGGTCGCGGCGGGCGATGAGGTCACAGGTCAGGCAGTGGCTTGTGTTGCTCATTATTGGGGTTATTGCGCTTTCCTCACAGGTCTCGCCGCACGCGAAAGACGGGAATCTGGGGCGCTACTGTGACGAACTCCGCCAGCGGCGCGTCCTTATCGACGGCGATGTGCGGCCGCGCGCCGGGCGCGTGCTTCAGGTAGGCCTTCAAGATGGGCGCGCGCTGCGCCGGCTCGACTTCTTCCAGCCGCACTTGCTCCGTCGCGCCGTGCCGCAGCGTGGCTCGGCCGCCGGCGGCTTTCAGGTTCTGCACCCAGTTGGCCTGCTCGCCCAGCATGGAGACGAGATAGCGCTCGCCGTCGATGACGGTCATCGCCAATGGGAAGCTGATCGTCTTGCCCGACTTGCGGCCGACGACTTCCAGGGTGACAAGGTAATTGGGAGCGATACCGGTCGCGTGCAGCACGGCCGAGATGCGGTTCAGGAACTTGGCGACCGCGTTGGGACGGCCGTTGCGGTAGTACCAGCGGTGAAGGGTCATGTTTGCTCAAACGTGTCAGTTAGGTGACGCCATCACAGGTTCGGTATGAGTTATTGACCTCTGAGAGAGTTGGTTCAAAAGCTTCAAAGCATATGCATATGCTAATCGCAG
>JAIBAS010000283.1 GCA_019695075.1 Promineifilum sp.
CCGCCACCAGGCCGGCCAGCCGCCCCGCGCCCAACGCCGCCAGTAGGCTCGTGCCCGGCCCGGCCCGCAGGAGCAACAGCGCCAGCAAGCCGACGCCGCCGGCCACGGCCGCGCCCAGGCCGAGCGCATAGGCTGCCCCGCGGTTGAGCCGGCGGCTGCGCCCCTCGGCCGAGGGCTGGCTGCCGGGCGTGAAGCTGCGCAGGAGAGAGACGACCGCCGCGCCGATCAGCGCCAGACCAACCGCCAGCACGCCGCTGTAGAGGATCAGCAGGACGGAGCGGGAGAGGATGCTACTCATAAGTTCTTTTCTTCTTGGCGTCCTTTGCTCCCTTTGCGCCTTCGCGTGAGCCTCTTCTTCCGGCCTGGCAATGACCCTGGTCGCGATTGGCCGCGCCCTTGATCCGGCCGCCCGGCTTTGTGCTATACTATGACGTTGGACTGGCGCCGCGGGGCGCCATCAGTCACGTCGCAGAGGAGCTTATAGACATGGGCAATTCACAACCAAAGCGGAAGGCGCCCGCGCAATCGCATCAGGCCACGAAGGCGGCCAGCAAGAAGAAGCGCAAGATCGACTGGACGCGCATTGCGCTGATCATCATCGGCATCATGATCGTCATCAGTATGATCCTGTCGCTCATTCGGTTTTAGCCGGCTCATTGCCAGCGCGCGGGCCGGGCCGCGGCCCGCTTGCATCGTCCTTATTCCAGGCCACAGATCGCCCGGCGGCCGGCGCGATCTGTGGCCTTTTGCGTTTCAGCGCGGGTCGCGCTTCTCGACGATGAACGTCGGCACAGTCGAGCCGCCGCCGGCGGAGACGTTCAGCAGCGGGTCGGTCGATAGGCGCGTCAGGCAGCCATCGACGTATTCGCCGTGGAAGACGAACGGGGCCGTGTCGAGCATACGGTTGTAGATCTGTAGCCGGCCGTCAACGATGCTGGGGTACGGCTCGTTGGGGATGCGCACCCGCTCCTGCACGACGTGGGGCGTCTCCAGCGCCGTCTGCACCGCCTGCTCCCAGCCGCTGGCGTTCGTCTGCCAGCCGAGGACGATGCCCCGCCCGCCGTAGTCGTCGTTGGGCTTCAGCACGAATTGCTCGCGGTACTTGTGGATGAACGGGATGAGGTCCACGGGCAAATCGTGGTAGGTCGTCGTCCGCTCCTCCACAACGCGCGTCCAGGGGATGTGCTCGCGGATGGCGGCCGTCTCGACCCCGCTGAACAACGGCGCGTTGCGCTCGTCGCTGAGGACGGCCAGGCTGGCCTTCTTGTAGAGCAGCTTGCAGGTGAACGGGTTGACCATGCACACGTCGCCGTTGCGCACGGCCTGCACGACCGGACCATCGAGGCCACAGCGCTCGATCAGCTCGGTGATGAGCACGCGCTTGTAGATCAGGTCGATGCGGAAGTCGCCGTCATAGAGCGCGCCGTTGCGGTACTCGACGTGGCGCGGATCGACGATGCGGCACTCCAGCCCCTGCGAGTTGAAGTATTGCAGGAACAGCTCGAACTCGCTGCGCGTGGGCACTTCCTGCCAATCGAGGATGGCGATCTGTGGCTTCGTCGGCGCGCGCCCGCCCGACCATTGTTTGTAGGCCTTCAGCAGGACGTGGAGCACGCTGTGGCGGGTGGGCACGGGGCGGATGGCGTAGTGGCGCAGGAATTCGCCCATGACCGGCAGGCCGAAGAAGACCTCGTTGAGCACGTCGTTGTAGGCCGACGCCGCCGGCACTTCGGCGTTGTACTCGGTGAACTTCAGTTCCATCGCGTCCCCTTCGGTCACGAAGAACGAGTCCAGCCGGCTGAGCGGCGAGTGGACGGGGTAGCCGGCATCGACGTGGATGAGCGACTCTTCCCAATCGAACAGGCCGAACTGGCTGCGGAATTCGCGGTCGGCCACGGCGGCGTGGGAGATCTTCTCGAACGCCGTCAGCAGCGGGCGGATACCGTCGCGCATGAAGGTGTACTGCTCCGGCGTCAGGAAGCGCGGGCGCAACACCGTGCAGAGTGGCCGGTCGCCGAAGAACAGGCCGCGCAGGCGCAGTTGATCGTCGAGCTGCCCCTGTGTGTCGGCGGCCATCGGCTCGGTCAGCAGGTCGTGGTAGGTAATGATCGCTTCGGTCAGGGACATGGCGCACTTATCCGTTGAACAGCCGGTTCCACTTCAACTCGGTCACCTGCGGGCGCGGGTTGGCGGCCCGGTCGATAGCCAGGTCGGCCATGTGGCGGACGCACCACTCGAAGTAGGTCGGCGTCAGCGAGTTGATGTCCATGTCCGGGGCCGGGTTCATGAAGTCGATGGCGTAGGGCACGCCGTCGCGGACGGCGAACTCGACCGTGTTCATGTCGTAGCCCAGGGCCTGCACCAGCTTGAGGGCGTCGGCGACGACGCGCTCGCCCAATTCGGGCGACATGTGAGCGTGGTCAACGATGTAGCGCCGCTGGTGGGGATCGTACTTCATCGGCAGCACGTCCTCCTGGCCCAGGCACATACAGCGCACGTAGTGGTCCCAGCGGATGTACTCCTGCAAGACCATCGTGTGCAGGCCGGACTGGTTATAGGCGTGCCAGAGGTCTTCCTTAGTGTGACAGATGAAGACATCGCGCCAGCCGCCGCCGTGGGCGTCCTTCAGGACGCAGGGCAGGCCGACGTACTCCAGCATCCCGTCCCAGTCGAAGGGGTAAATGAGGTTGCGCAGGCTCTCATCGTGGACAATGCCGGGCACATACTCCTTGTTGGGCAGAACGATGGTCTTGGGGTGGGCCACGCCGAGGCGCGTGGCCAGCGACGCCTCGAAGAACTTGTCGTCGGCCGTCCACATGAACGGGTTGTTGATGACCATCACCCCTTGCAGCACGGCGTTCTTCAGGTAGGAGCGGTAGTAGGGCACTTCGTGGGAGATGCGGTCGATGATGACGGCATACTCGTTCGGCTCGTTCATCTTCGTGCCGCCCAGCTTGACGAACTCGGCCGTCACTCCCGCGCCGCGGCGGTTCACCTCGTCGATGAACGCCGGCGGAAACGACCATTCGCGCCCGACGATGATGCCTATCTTTTTCGTCATGGTGTTCCTCCCGTAGTTAGTGGACAGTGGTCAGTGGTCAGTGGGTCAGTAGACAGTAGAACAGTAAACAGTAGACAGTAAACAGTAGACAGTAGACAGTAAACAGTAGACAGTATACTCGATCGCGGGCCAAGTCGGCACGCTAACAGGCACATTCGCCAGGGCAATGGCAGCCTCGTAACGCCTGTTCTGCGCCGGCGGCTGATGCTATTCAACAAAATAATGTGGCTATCGCCCGCTGCCCCGGCGGATCAATCCGCCGGCTGCTACGCCAAACGCGCTGAAGCGCGTTGCCGGAGTGGGCCGGAGTGGGCCACACCGCTGCAACCAGTTTCAACCGGTTTTGCCTGGCAGCGGCGGGTTTGAACCCGCCGGCGGGTCATAACCGCGTCCATTTGACAAAGTTCATCAACCGGTTTTACCTGTCAGACGCGGCGCTTCAACCTACGTCTCGCCTGCCCTACTGCCCACTGCCCACCGCCTCAATCATGCCCGCCCACGTACAACTGGATCATCTGATGCCAGTAGGGCCAGTCGTGGGCCCAGCCGTCCCACAGGCGCAGGGCATTGCCGATGCCTTTGTTCCAC
>JAIBAS010000118.1 GCA_019695075.1 Promineifilum sp.
CCCACCCGCCCCAGCCGTCGCGCCCGCCAGGAGCGCCTCGACGCCAAGCGCCGCCACAGCGCCACGAAGCGCGGACGGCAACAGCGCTGGGACGACTGAGCCACAACGACACGGCCCCCGCCGGCCGGGCAAACGGTCGGCGGGGGCCGCGATGATCACAGAGGTTGTGGGCCGATCTCCCTTTGCGGGGGCTTAGGCGTGCTCGGCCAGTTCCTCGACGGCCTTCTGGGGCACGGGGCCGCTCTCCAGCAAGATGAAGTCTAACTGGTCATCGACTACATCGATGCGCACCCGGTCGCCGCTCTTGAACTCGCCGCGCAACAGGCGCACCGACAGCGGGCTTTCGACGTAGCGCTGGATGGCCCGCTTGAGCGGACGCGCGCCGAAGTCCTTGTCGAAGCCCTGCCCGGCCAGCCAACGCTGGGCCGGCTCGGTCAGTTCAATGCTCAGGTTGCCCTGCTCGGCCAGACGCATCTGCACGTCCTTAACCTGGAGCTTGACGATCTCGACCACGTCCGCCTCGGACAGCGGCTCGAAGATAATGATCTCGTCGATCCGGTTGATGAACTCCGGCCGGAAGGTCTGCTTCAGGGCCTCCTCGATGCGCTTGTGGTCTTCGCGCTCGGCCGCGGCCATACCGGCGAAGCCCAGCGCGCCGGAGCGCTTGACGAACGACGTGCCGACGTTGCTGGTCATGACGATGACCGCGTTGCGGAAGTTGACCACGCGGCCCTGGCCGTCGGTCAGGCGGCCGTCGTCCAACAGTTGCAGCAGCGCGTTCCAGATGTCAGGGTGGGCCTTCTCGATTTCGTCGAAGAGCACCACCGAATAGGGCCGGCGGCGAACCTGCTCGGTCAGCTGGCCGCCCTGCTCATAGCCGACGTAGCCCGGCGGCGCGCCGAAGAGCCGGCTGACGGTGTGCTGCTCGCGGTACTCGCTCATGTCCACGCGGATCAGCGCCTCTTCGTCGTCGAACAGGAACTCGGCCAGGGCCTTGGCCAGCTCCGTCTTGCCGACGCCGGAACTGCCGAGGAAGATGAAGGAGCCGATGGGCCGGCGCGGGTCGCTCAGGCCGGAGCGGCTGCGGCGAATGGCGTCGGACAGGGCGGCGATGGCCCGTTCCTGGCCGATGATGCGCTCGTGGAGCCGCTCTTCCATGTGCAGCAGCTTCTGGGCCTCGGTCTCCATCATCTGCGAGATGGGAATGCCCGTCCACGCGGCGATGACCTCGGCCACGTCGCGCTCATCGACGGTCTCATCCAGCCGCTGCTCGCCGCGCCAGGCGTCGCGCAGGGCGTTGAATTCCGTCTCCAGACGGAGCCGTTCGGCCTTGCTGATCTGGGCGCGCTCGTAATCGCGGGCGGCACTGGCCTCTTCCTCGCTGGCCAGCAGCTTGTTGATGGCCGTCTTCTTATCCTTCAGGTCGGGCGGCAGTGTGTGCAGTGCTACGCGCAACTTGGCCGCGGCCTCGTCCATCAGGTCAATAGCCTTGTCAGGCAGCCGCCGGTCGGTGACGTAGCGCGACGACAGCTTGACGGCGGCGACGATGGCCGCGTCGGAGAACTGCACGCTGTGGTGGGCCTCGTAGCGGTCGCGCAGGCCGCGCAACATCTCGATGGTCTCATCGACGCTCGGCTCATCGACGAAGACGGGCGCGAAACGGCGCTCCAGGGCGGCGTCACGCTCGATGTACTGGCGATACTCGTCCAGCGTGGTCGCGCCGACGCATTGCAGCTCGCCACGGGCCAGCGCCGGCTTGAGCATGTTGCTGGCGTCCATGGCGCCCTGGGCCGACCCCGCGCCGACGACGGTGTGGAGTTCGTCAATGAAGAGGATGATCTCGCCCTGGGCGCGCTGAATCTCTTCCATCGACGCCTTGAGTCGCTCCTCGAACTCGCCGCGGAAGCGGCTGCCGGCGATCATGGCCCCCAGGTCGAGAGCGACGACGCGCTTGTTGAGTAGGTTCTCCGGCACATCGCTGATGATGATCTTCTGCGCCAACCCTTCGACGATGGCCGTCTTGCCGACGCCGGCCTCGCCGATGAGCACCGGGTTATTCTTGGTGCGCCGGCTGAGGACCTGGATGACGCGCAGAATCTCCGCGTCGCGGCCGATGACCGGGTCGAGGCGGCCGTCGCGGGCCATCTGGGTCAGGTCGCGGCTGTACTTCTCCAGCGTGCGATAGCGGCTCTCGGCCTGGCGCGTGGTAACGCGCTGGCCGCCGCGCAGCTCCATGATGGCGTTCTGCACGGCCTCGCGGGTGATGCCCAGCTCGCTGACGATGCGGGCCGAAGGCGTGTTCCGCTCGCTGAGGATGGCCAAAAAGATGTGCTCGGTGGAGATGAACTCATCCTTGAGCCGCGTCGCCTCGCCCTGGGAAAGCTCCAGGACAGTGCGGATGCGCGGCGTATAGTAGACCTGGCCCACGCCGCCGCCATAGACGGACACGCGCGGGCTGGCCCGCAGTTCGCGGTCGAGGCGCTCTTGCAGCGCGGCCGTGTCGGCGTTCAGAGCGGCCAGAATCTGGGGCACAGCGCCGTCCTGCTGCTCCAGCAGCGCCAGGAAGACGTGCTCGGTATCGACCTGCGAATGGCCATAGCGCTGGACGATCTCATAGGCGCGCGCGGCGGCGTCCTGGGCGCGTTCGGTGAATCGATCAAATCGCATCATAATCCATATCCTTATAACGTGGCTCCGCCACTAGTTGCCCAGTATAGCCGGCCATAATTGGATTCACGTAAGACCCGCGCCGCGGCTAGAGGACGCGAATGCCCTCTTCGCCGTCGTAGCCATCGCCCCAGGCCATGATCTTGAACGGGGTAATCTCGATCAGCCGCCAATCGGCCGTATCGTCGGTGCGAAAGTCCCACTCGTACTTGTGGTAGAAGTGCTCGGCCAGCGCGTCGATCTGGCTGCGGGTGGCGGTGTGGGCCTCGCCCTCGATGACGATGACGTTGGCCGCGTCGGGCAGGGCCAGGGCGACGTTCTGGTTGTGGATGAGGTTAGCGTATTTCTGCGTGCCCGTGCCGGTGCAGACGTAGACGCGCTCGTTGAGCCAGACATACCAGAGAGGTACAAGGTGGGGGCGGCCATCCTGTCGCACGGTGGACAGCCAGATGGTGCTCTCGCGGCTCAACCGGGCTTCGATAGCCCGCCAGCGAGCGGGGTTGCGTCGTCTCATGGTGGGTTGAGTCTGGCTATTCTCCGCATCTACGGGTCGGCAACGACTTCGCCGCCCTCCCAACGAGCGGGCCACACCCGACCGCGCCGGCCCAGCAACCTGGCCAACAGGGCGGCCATGTGCGCCGGGTCGCCGGTCGTGTAGGCGCGCACGGAGCCGGTTCGCGCCGCCGGGGCCAGGAGGTCGCGTTGTTGTAGCACATTGTACGTCTGCCGGGCAACTGCCGGAGCCGGGTCGATGATGGCGACACCCGCGCCGGCGATCTCGTCCAGCAATGGACGCACAAAAGGATAGTGGGTGCAGCCCAGCACCAGCGTATCGGCCCCGGCGGCCAGCATCGGCGCGACGACGCGCCGCAACAGGGCGCGCGGCGCTTCGCCGGCCACGTCGCCGGCCTCGATAAGCTGCACCAGGCCAACACAGGGGTCTTCGTGTACCTCGATGCCGGCGGCGTAGCGGGCCATCAG
>JAIBAS010000202.1 GCA_019695075.1 Promineifilum sp.
GAGATCACGCCCGGCATGTCGCCGGAGGAAGTGCGCAAGGCTCGCGTGGCCAATGCCAAGGCCGAGTCGGCTTACAACAAGACCCTCAAGGCCGCCGGCGTCGATCCGGCGGCGCTGCGGGGTGGGGCCGCGGCCGTGGCCACGGCGGTAGCGCCGCCGGCCGCGGCGGTCGCTTCGGCTGCTCCGGCCGCTCCGGCCGTGCCCGTTGCTCCGGCCGCTCCGGTTGCCGCTGCCGGCATTCCCGCGCCCAAGCTGATCGAGATCACCGACAGCATGTCGCCCGAAGAAGTGCGGCGTGCCCGCGTCGAGAATGCCAAAGCCATGTCGGCCTACAACAAGGCCCTCAAGGCCGCCGGCATCGATCCGGCGACGCTGAAGTAGTCGCCGCCCACCGCTATCAACAGCATGTCCCGTTCGCCGGCCCCGCCGCGAACGGGACTTTCTCTTTCTCTGACCTGGTGAAGCGGAGCGCATGAACACACCGCCATCCCCGCGGGCGCGCTGGGGCTGTTGGGCGCGCGCGGCGCTGCTGGCGGTGCTGCTGGGCGTGGCCATTTACCTGGTGGCCCGGCTGACGGGCGTGGCCGGCGGCGGCGCGACTTCGGAGCGCTTTCGGCAGTGGTGGCTGGGCGACGAGACTCAGCGCCAGGCGCTCATCACCACGCAGCGCGAGCGCTGCCCCGGCGCGCCGTTCGTCCTGCCCGCCGACGGCTTCATCGGCCTGCTCTATGCCGACCCCAACGGCCCCTACTCGGCCGCCGCGCCCCACCAGGGCATCGACATCTTCAGCCCCGGCGCGGGTGGCCAGACGCCGGTCTATGCCGCCTACGACGGCTACATCACCCGCGAAGATAACTGGCGTAGCGCCCTCATCCAGCGCGTGCCCGACGACCCGCTCCAGCCCGGCCGCGCCATCTGGCTCTATTACGCCCACATGGCCGACCGCGACAGCAACAGCTACATCGAGCCGGCCTTCCCGCCGGGCACGCGCGCTCTGTTCGTGCCCCAGGGCACACTGCTGGGCTACACCGGCGACTACAACGGCGACTCGCTGCGAACTGTCAGCGTCCACCTGCACTTCTCCATCGTCCTTGACGACGGCCGCGGCGGCTATACCAACGAGTTGGAGTTCGCCAACACCCTCGACCCTTCCCCCTATCTGGGCATGCCCCTGAACTATGCCTGCCCGGTCGAGACCATCGGCTGCGTGCCCGATCCCGTCTGCCTGCCCTGAGAACCCCCGCCGCCGTCGCCCGGACAGCGAATATATCCATATCTGTATCCCTTCTCTGTACCGCCTAACCACTGGCCGGCGCTCGCTTGCGCGTACACTACAGGCAACTTGCACCTCAAAGCAATCCTGTTGCTTGGAGTGAGAGGACTAGGGGTCGCCGGGCGGCGCGTCTGCCCGGCCCCACGCAATGGGAGTGAAAACCATGACTAACCATACCCAAGAGAAGGTTCAGACGAAGGTTGAGACCGCCACCGACAAGGCCCAGGAAGTCGCCGGAGAGGCCGGGCGCAAGGCTTCGGAGACCGCGGCCGTGGTCAAGGATCAGGCCAAGCGGACGGTCGCTCAGGTGACCGACCAGGCCAAGACCAATGTCGATTCGCGTATGGGCGAGGTTGCCAGCGAGTTGGGTTCGGTCGCCGAGGCCGTGCGCCAGACCAGCGAAGACCTGGGCGGCCAGGATCAGGAAGCCATCGCTCGCTACGGCAACCGCATCGCCGACCAGATTGAGGGCGTCTCCAACTACCTCAACAACCGCGGCGTGGAAGAAGTGCTGGCGGACGTTGAAGGCCTGGCCCGGCGACAGCCGGCCCTGTTCCTGGGCGGCGCGTTCACCCTGGGGCTGCTCGTCGGCCGCTTCCTGCGTAGCTCCAGCCAGAACATGGGCTATCAGGGCGGCGACTATCGCGGCTACCAGGATTACCCCAGCGGCGGCTACCAGAGCGGCGGCTACCAGGGTGGCAATACCGGCATCAGTGGCCGCTACTCCGGCACTGCCTACCCGACCGGCCTGGCCGAGGAGTAGTGACCGGCAAACCGGCTTCGGAGGACGAAATGGATTATCAGTGGCATACACGCGCCGGAACTCCGCCCGAAAAGAGTCTGGCCGATCTGTTCAGCGAGCTGTCTGAGCAGGCCAGTACCCTGGTTCGTCAGGAGATCGCCCTGGCGCAGACGGAGATGACCCGCAAGGCAACGAAGGCCGGCCGCAATGCCGCCCTCATCGCTGTCGGTGGTGTGTTCGCGCTGGGCGCGTTCTACTCTATCGTCGCCGCGCTCATCATGGCCCTGGCGCAGGTGATGGCCGGCTGGCTGGCGGCGCTTATCATCGCTGTCGTGTTGGCCATCGTGGCCGCGCTACTGGTGCAGTTCGGCATCAACAAGCTCAAGTCGATCGATCCGGCCCCGCGCCGCACGATCGCAACGATGAGGGAAACTAAGGAATGGCTGACACAACAGGTGTAACATACCCCCGGGGCTACGAGACAAACGAGCCTCTGATCGCCGATGATCCCGATGAGATCCGTCAGCAGATCTCACACACACGGGCACTGATGGGCACGACGATCACCGAGATCGGCGAGCGGCTCTCGCCCGATTACATCCTGGACAAGGCCAAGACCTCGGTACGCGAGGCGACCGTTGGGAGGTTTAAAGATATGAGCTATGAAGCGAATCGCAGGGTGGAAGGTATGTCGAACAGCGTTGGCGACAGCGTGCGGGCCAACCCGCTGCCTGTCGCCCTGATCGGCCTCGGCCTGGGCTGGCTGCTGATGTCCGAGCGCAGCAAGCGCCAGAGCTATGACACCCGTGGCTACCGGACGACCGGCTATCGCTACTACGAGTCGGACGAAGGCCCTGGCCGAATGGATCAGGCGCGCTATCGCCTGAATGAGGCCGGCGAGGCCGTGCAGGATCGCGCCGCGGAGTTCGGCAGCCGTGTGGGCGAACGCGCCCAGCAGATCGGCGAGAACGTTAGCGAGACGGCCCAGCGCACGACGGAAGCCGTCCGCGACACCGCACACCGGGTCGGTGAGACCGTCGGCCAGCGGGCCGAGATGGCGCAAGAACGGGCCACGGACATGGGCATGCAGGCCCGCAACGAGGCCGAGCGCCTGGCGGCCGAGGCCCGCTGGCGCGCCCAGGCCGGCGTCCAGCAGACGCGCCAGACCTTCTGGGAAGTGATGGAGAATAACCCGCTGACGTTGGGCGCGGTGGTGCTCATCGCCGGCGCGGCCGTTGGCGCGGCTATCCCCAGCACGGAGTACGAGAACCGGCTGCTGGGCGAAACGCGCGACCGGCTGATGGAAGAGGCCCGGACGCGCGCCCAGGACACTGTCGGGCGCGTCCAGACCGTGCTCCACGAGGCGCAGACCGCGGCCGTGACCGAGGCCAGGAACGCGGCCCAGCGCGAGAACCTACCCATTGGCGACAACGGTTCGTCTGGGTCATCGAACTGGTAAGCAACGTATGCTACTATTGAGGGATGCTCCGTCCGGCGGGGCATCCCTTTCATGTTGCCCATAGTCAAGGAGGGTCAACTCGATGCCAAGATCAACGCGAGTCATGCATCAGATCATGGACTGGCGCGCAGCGGTGCTCGCCGGTCTGATTGCTGGTTTGCTGGCCTTCCTCTTGCGGGTGCTTCTCTGGGTCGTCGTCACCGGCGGCAGCTTCTGGGCGCCGTTCTATCAGTCGGCGGCGATTCTGTTAGGGCCGCAAAGCCTGGCCCCAGTGGATGCGCCGCAGTTCGGCGTCGTCGTCGTCGGGCTGCTGGTCCACTTCGCCCTGTCGTTGTTCTACAGCGTTCTGCTGGCGTTCATCATTCATCGCTGGGGCCTGGCCGTCGGCATCATCGGCGGCGCGCTGTTTGGCGTGGCTGTTTACATCATCAACTACTACACGTTCACTTACTTCTTCCCGTGGTTCTTCCCGCTGCGCGGCTGGCTGGTGTTGGCCGCGCACGTGTTCTTTGGGGCGACGGCCGGCGGCGTCTACGAGGCGCTGGAGCGCGATATCTACGTGCTCGATGAGCCGCCGACGGATAGCACGTTGCCCGCCTAGAACCAACTCAGCCAGGAGCACACGCGAGATACACTATGACGCGCAGACGTAGTTTCAACGGCGGACGCCTCCTCATGGCCCTGGCCATCGCTGCCTTTGCCCTTTTCTCCTACTTCGGCTCCAAGCAGTTCAACCCTGTCCTGCAGGAAGACCAGTATATTGGCATCACGCCGCAGCAGGAAATCGCCCTGGGCCTCCAGGCCGCGCCGGAGATGGCCGCGGAGTTCGGCGGCCTGCACCCGGACCAACAGGCGCAGGCCTTCCTGGACGAAGTCTGCCGCGGCCTGATCGCCAACAGCGACGCCGGCGATGCCGAATGGCCCTATGAGTGCTCCCTCCTGGTGGACGACCAGACGATCAACGCCTTCGCCCTGCCGGGCGGACAGGTGTTCCTGACCCTGGGCCTCTACAACGAGCTACAGACAGAGGGCCAACTGGCCGGCGTGCTGGCCCACGAGATCGGCCACGCCGTCGCCCGCCACTCAGCGCAGCAGATCGCCCGTGAACAACTGACGCAGGGCCTGACCGGAGCGGCGGTGATCGCCGCCTATGACCCGCAGAACCCCAACAGTATGGCCACCAGTCAGATTGCCCTGGTCGTCGGCCAACTGTTGACCATGCGCTACAGCCGCGAGCACGAGCTGGAGGCCGACCGGCTGGGCGTCCGCTTCATGGCCCAGGCCGGCTATGACCCACGCGCCCTCATCGAAGTGATGCGCATCCTGGCGGCCACCGGCGAGCAGGGGCCGCCGGAGTTCTTCAGCACCCATCCGAACCCGGAGAATCGTATCACGGCCATTGAAGAAGCCATCGCCGAGGAGTTTCCCAACGGCGTGCCCGATGGCCTGATCCAGTGATCGCGGAACGAGGAGCACGATCTGCTGCTGCCGTGGGTCTACTACTCGGCGCAGATCGTCTTCTTTGGCGCGGAGTTTACCGAAGTGTATGCGCGCGAGATGGGCGCGGGCATCCAGCCCAAAGAGGGCGCTGTGCCGGTCACGGACGAGGCGCGCGCCCAACAGGGCCTCTCCAAACGGCGCGAGTACCGCCGGCAGAAGTACTACCCCGGCTAAGTCAAACGCTGGTTGCCAATTTGGGCACGTCGCGCCGAGACCTAAACCGCCATTTTACCTACACACGAATCGGACACTTGCTGTTATCCTCTCTGGGAGGCATGGTGACGAGCGGGAACCCCTCGTCAGTCTCCCGGAGAGAGTAATGGCAGCTGCCCATAATCAGCGGGAAGCCCATCCCCGTCAACAACAACTGAACGTCTTGGCCTTACTACAGGAGTTGGGCGTCATCGCCAATGGCTCGCTGTCCGTGGGCGACGCGCTCTACCAGTCATTGGCCGCCATCGGCCGCCATACGAGCTGGCGACTGGGACGTGTCAAACTTGAGAGCGCGGTGATGCCCCTGGTCAGCGAGCCGGCCATTAGCTGGAGCAACGACGGCGCGGTCGCGTGGCCGTCGCTGCCGGAAACGGTCATGGCCGATGGGGCGCCGACCGTGGTCGCCGCGCCCAATGGGCCACTGGCGGACAGCCCGCCCCTGCGCGGCTACGTCGCCTGCCCCATCCACGCCGCCGACCAGCGCGTCGGGCTGTTGGAGTTCCTGGCCGATGAGCCGTTGCAGATCGGGCCGGAACTGCGTCAGGTATTGAGCCATACTGCAACGCTCCTGGGGTTGGTCATTGAACGTGGCCGGATACAGGCCGGCCTGCGCGAGAGCGAACGCCGCTTCCGCGCCATCTTCGACCAGTCCTACCAGTTCATCGGCCTGATGGAACCCGACGGCACGCTAATCGAGGTCAACCAGACGGCGCTGCAATTCGGCGGCCTGACTCTGGCCGACGTGGTCGGCAAGCCTTTTTGGGAGGCCTACTGGTGGCAGATTTCCCCAACGACGCAGGCGCGGCTCAAGGCCGCCATCCAACGCGCGGCGCGGGGCGAACTTGTCCACTACGATGTCGAGGTGCAGGGCGCGGGCGGCCGGGTCATCACCATCGACTTCTCCATCAAGCCGATCCACAACCTCAGCGGCGAGGTCGTCCTGCTGATCCCCGAGGGGCGCGACATCACCGAAATGCGGGCGACGCTGGAAAGCCTGAAGCGGGCCGAGGCGCGACTGGCGAAGGCCAACAGCGTCGGCCAGGTCGTGGCGGCGACGTTTGACCTGGAGCAGATCTATCGGGAGGTGCTCAACGCCGCCCGGGAGATGCTGGGGGCCGGGCTGGTGCTGCTGTTTGAGTACGACCAGGACAAGTTGCACATCCGCGCCGCCAGCCACGACGATGGGTTGGACATCGGCCGGGGAAGCGTTCCGGCCGACGCCGGCGTGGCCGGCGAAGTATGGACGACGGGACGGCCCGTCTGGCTGAGCGGCGAGGAGTGTCGCCGCCGCCGGTCTGAGGCCCTCATGCGCCTGACGGGCTATACGCCGCAGGCTATGCTGACCGTGCCCGTCCGCTGGCAAGACCAGGTCGTCGGCGTCCTCCAGGCCGTTGACACGCGCGAAGACGCCTTTCTGGAGGGCGACCTAGACAGCTTGCAGGCGTTGGGGACGTGGACGGCCATCGCTATGGGTAAAGCCCGGCAGCATGCCAGCCTGGAACGTCGCCTGCACGAGAGCGAGGCCATCGCCCAGATTAGCCGCGCCCTGGCTGAGACGCTGGAGCCGGAGAACATCCTGGAACTGATCGCCGTCAACGCTCAGCGCATCGCCCCGCGCACCGACTGGACGGTCATCCACCTGTTGCGCGGCCGGCCGGAGAAGCTTTTCCCGGCCGCTTCGGCCGGCGACGCGCCGCCGGCCGAGGCTTACGTCATCACGCCCGGTCAGGGCATCGCCTGGCAGGCCCTCTCGGAGGGTCATCTGGTCAACGTCGCCGACGTGCGCGAGGACACCCGCGCCAGCGCCTTCGCCCGCGCGGCGGGCGTGCGCTCCATGCTCGTCGCTCCCATTCAGAGCCGTAACCGGCCCATCGGCACAATCAGCAGCGTCTCGCGCACACCCCAGACCTTCACCGCCGAGGACGAGCGCCTGCTGACCATCCTGGCCTCCCAGGCGGCCATGGCCATTGAGAACACGCAGCTCTTCGACTCGCAGCGCCGCGCCCGCACCGTAGCCGAGCAGCAACGGGAGCGGTTGCGTGAACTGACGCAGCGGCTGGTGACGGCCCAGGAAGATGAGCGCCTGCGCATCTCTCGCGAGCTGCACGACGAGGCCGGCCAGGCGCTGACCTCGCTCAAGATCAGCCTCGATCTGCTGCGCTCCGGCCTGCCGGCCGAGCAGGAGAGCCTGCGCGCCCGGCTGGCCGACGTGGCCGGCCTGGCCGACGAGACGATGGAGACGCTGCGCACGCTGGCCCACGACTTGCGGCCGCCCGGCCTGGACGCCTTCGGCCTCAATGTTGCCCTGGAGGGGCTGTGCTATGATTTCAGCGCGCGAACGGCGCTGCCGGTGCGCTATCATGGTCTGGACCTGCCCGAACTGCCTACGGCCGTGGCCCTGTCGATGTATCGGTTGGTGCAGGAAGCCCTGACCAACACTGCCAAACATGCTGAGGCCACCCAGGTTGTGGTGAATGTCGCTCGCGGCGACGGCCAACTGGAGCTATCGATTGCCGACAACGGCAAGGGCTTTCCGGCCGAAGCCGACGCCCCGCGCCAGCGCGGCGGCATCGGGCTGGTGAGTATGCGTGAGCGAGCCGAGCTACTGGGCGGCACGCTCGATATTGAAACCTCGCCGGGCCAGGGGACGCGGCTGATCGCTGGCATCCCCCTGGAGCGCGCCGAGGATGGGGAGTTGTCATGATTCGTGTCGTCATCGCCGATGATCATCATCTCGTCCGCCAGGGCCTACGCGCCTTGCTGGAGAACAGCCGTGAAGTCGAAGTGATCGGCGAGGCCGCGACCGGCTACGAGGCCGTCGAGTTGGCGGAGAAGTTGCAGCCGGATGTGGTCATCATGGATCTATCCATGCCCCGCCTGGACGGCGTGCAGGCGGCCACGCGCATCCTCGATCTGCGGACGCCGACCGAAGTGGTGATCGTTTCCATGCATGCCGATACGGCCATCGTCCAGAACCTGGTGCGGCGCGGGGTCAAGGGGTATCTGCTCAAGGATGCCCTGGCCGGCGAGTTGATGTTTGCCATCCGTTCGGCCAGCGCCGGCAAGCTCTACCTCAGTCCGACCATCTCCGAGGCGGTGATGAACATGCTGATGATGCCATCGGGCGAGGACGCCACCGTCGAGCTGACGCCGCGCGAGCGCGAAGTGTTGCAACTGGTGGCTGAGGGGCATACCAACACCGCCATCGCCAACATCTTGAGCATCAGCGTCAAGACGGTGGAGAAGCACCGCGCCAACCTGATGAACAAGCTGGAAGCCGACGATCTGGCGACGCTGATCCGTGTGGCCATCAAACGGCGTCTCATCTTCATGGATGCCTGATGGCCGGGAGGCGGCAACCGCCTTATAGAAGAATGGCACGCTGATGACGCTGATTTTCGCTGAGAAGAGGGCTGAGGGGGGAGAATGGCGCGCTGATGCAGAAGAATAGCACGCTGATGACGCTGATTTTCGCTGAGAAGAGCGCTGATGTAGCGTTTATCAGCGTGATCCGCGTGCCATTCCGGGGCGCGCGGGGCGTGTGTACCATAATCGCCGCCGATTTGCGGCCGATTGTGGGCGTATGGTAGGGTATTCCCCCATACATTTCACCCCCTGACTCGGGTGATAATAAGACAAATGGTGTACCCAGCCGGGTCCATTCTGGGACGACAACGCACCGCTGCTTGCACCGCGAGAACAATCATGAAGGCCATACGTATCCTGATTGCCGACGATCATGCTCTTGTACGCGAGAGCATCAGAGCTATTCTGGCCAATCAGGGCGATATGGAGATTGTCGCTACCGCCGGCGACGGCAGCGAGGCGGTGCAGTTGGCGCTTACCCATCAGCCCGATGTCGTCGTCATGGACATTTCCATGCCCAGTATGGATGGCCTCCACGCGACCGAACTCATCCACCGCGCCCAGAAAGAAACCAATATCGTCATCCTGTCGATGCACGTCAATGCCGCCTTGGTGCAGCAGGCGTTGCGCATGGGCGCGCGCGGCTACGTGCTGAAGCGCCGCGCCACCGAGGAGTTGCCCGACGCCATCCGCGCGGCCGTGCAGGGCGAGGTCTTCCTCAGCCCGGCCATTCCGCCATCCTACTTGCCTCGTTGAGGGCTTTGCCTCGCCGGGGCTGTCGAGTGCTTCCAGCGCCGGGCGACCACATGGTCGCCCGGCGCTTTTTCTACTATCTATCGTCGTAGTAGAACTCTATCCCAGAGAAATACGGGTATCCCATACCCAATGGTGGGGGAGTTACCCATATCGGAGGCACACGAAAACAGGCAGAATAGGGGCATAAGCGAACCCACCAGCACTGAGAAGGTTCAGTACTCGCAGACAAGAAGCGTAAGTTAAGGAAAAGGAGCGCCCTCATGATTCGTGTCCTCATTGCCGATGATTCTGGTCTGACCTGTGATGCAATGCGCACGATCCTCGATCGGGAAGAAGGCGTCTATGTCGTGGGTTGCGCGCGTACTGTGGAAGAGACGGAATTCCTGCTGCCGCACGCCAACCTCCTCCTGGTTGGCCCGTCGCTGGAAGGCGAGAGCATCGTCGAGCTGGTGCGTGGTATCCACGCCAGGCAGCCGGACGTGCGCATCCTGGTTGTTGGTGTGCGCAACCAGCCGGAGATGATCACCCAGTACATCGAGGCCGGCGCGATGGGCTATGTCCTGCGCCAGGAGTCGATGTCCACGCTGGTGGAGAAGATCCGCGCCGCCCACGCCGGGCAGGCCCTCGTCGCCCCCGACGTGACTCTACATCTCATGCGCCGGCTGGCCCAGTTGGCCCAGCAGCCCTTCATGGGCGCGTGGGGACTGGACGGCATGTCCGGCCTGCACGAGCTGACCTCCCGCGAGCGCGAAGTCCTCAGCCTGATTGGCGCCGGTTACTCCAACCGCGAGATCGCCGACGAACTGGTCATCGGCTGGGGCACGGTGAAGAACCACGTCCACAGCATCCTGAAGAAGCTGGAGACGAACAGCCGCCACGAGGCCGCGGCCATCTATCGCGTGCATGCCCGCCAGAGCGGCCCCGTGCCCGTAGCCGCCTGATCACGATTACCGCAGCGCCACCCGCTTGAACCGGCCCGCGTCCCCTCCTACGCGGGCCGGTTCGCATTGGGGCGCAAGGACGGCCGCGCCCCGGCTTAGCCGATGATTGTCGCCCCACCCATATAGGGTTGGAGCGCCTGCGGGACGGCGATGCGGCCGTCCGGCAGCTGGTTGTTCTCGATGAGGCCGATCATGATCCGCGGCAGAGCCAGGCCGCTGGCATTGAGCGTATGCACGAAGCGCGGCCGGCCGCCGTCGGCCGGGCGATAGCGCACGTTGGCCCGCCGTGCCTGGAACGCCTCGCAGTTGCTGGCCGAGCTAACCTCCAGCCACTCCTGGCAGCCCGCCGCCCAAATCTCGACGTCGAACTTCTTGGCCGCGGCGAAGCCCAGGTCGCCGGTGACCATCTCGATGATGCGATAGGGCAGGCCCAGCGCCGCGGCGATGTCGGTGGCGTGGCGTACCAGTTGATCCAGGTGCTCGTAGCTGGTCTCCGGCGTGGTGAACTTGTACATCTCGACCTTGTCGAACTGGTGGCCGCGCTTAATGCCGCGCACATCCCGGCCGGCGCTCATCTTCTCGCGCCGGAAGCAGGGCGTATAGGCCACGTAGTTGCGCGGCAGGTCGGCCTCCTCCAGGATTTCGTCGCGGTGGAGGTTGGTCAGGGCGATCTCGGCCGTGCCCAGCCACATGAAGTCCTCCTCGGCGTCGCGGTAGATGTTGTCGGCGAACTTGGGCAGTTGGCCCGCGCCGACGAACATGGCCGACCGCACCATGAAGGGCGGATAGATCTCCTCGTAGCCGTGGTTGTTGACGTGATAGTCAAGCATGAACTGGATGACCGCCCGCTGGAGCCGCGCGCCCTGGCCGCGCAGCACGTAGAAGCGCGAGCCGCTCAGCCGTGTGCCGCGGTCGAAGTCGATGATGCCCAGCGCCGGGCCAAGGTCCCAATGCGCCTTCGGCTCGAAGTCGAACTCCGGCAGCGCGCCCTGGGGCGGGTAGGCGATGTTGTGGCTGTCGTCTGGGCCGTTGGGCACGCTGGCGTGGGGCAGGTTGGGAACCCAGAGCATACGCTCTTCCAGCGTGGCCTCGACGACGCGCAACTCCTCTTCCAGGGTCGAGATGCGCTCGCCCAGCTGGCGCGTTTCCTCTTTGGCCGTGTCCACGTTGAATTGCAGACTGTTCAGTTGGGTCGTCAGGCCCGCGGCCGCGGCCCCCTCGGCCCGCGCCCGGTCGGCCTCCAGCTTCTTGAGCGACCCCATCCACAGGCCGATCTGCTTCGAGCTGTCGTTGCGTTGCCGGCGCAGCTCCTCGACCTCGGCGATGATCTCCCGCCGCCGCGCGTCAGCGGCCAGGATTTCGTCGATGGGCGCGCTGTCGTTCAGGCGGGCGATCTGGGCCTTGACCCACTCCGGCTTCTCGCGAATCAAATTGATGTCGATCATTCTTACCACCTCCAGCCAATAGAAAAGCCCCCTTCGTCTTCCAGGACGAAGGGGGCTCGTGGTGCCACCTGGATTTGCCGCGGTCCGTTGCCGGACTCAGGGCCTCTTGGGCGCGGTAACGGGCGCGGCCGGCTCACCTTGCACCGGCGGACGGGCCGCGCGGCTTGCGGGAGCAACTCGGGAGGGGATTTCCTACGGCTGTCGGGTTGGCTCGCAGCGGCCGCCAACTCTCTGTTTACCGGGCCGACGTACTCGTCTCCGTCGTCGTCGTTGTCTGATTCAATTCACGGCCATTATAGTCCCCTGGCGCAGGGCTGTCAACGCCGCGGCGATCTGGGCGGCGACGCGGCCGTTGTTGCGCAGCAGGGCGGTGTTGGCCGTCATGCTGCGGCCGGCGGTCAGCTCGACGACGCGCCGCAACAGCCAGGGAGTAGACGCCGGGCCGTGGATGCCCTGTTCGTCGGCCTCGCGGGCGGCGCGGGCA
>JAIBAS010000495.1 GCA_019695075.1 Promineifilum sp.
GGGCGCTGATGTGGTTGTGGTCGTGGCCCCGGCTGTGGCCGGGGTCGCGGGCGGCGCGACCTTGCGCGTCGCCGCCGGTAGGATGTGCGTGCCGCTGGGCCGCTGCCGGCTGTGCTGGAACGTCACCGGCAGCGTGGCCGGTACCTCGTCGGCGAACTCGACCAGCAGCAGCCGCGCCGTGTCGTTGTGGAGCAGGTCGATGAGCGCTTCCAGACCGCTCTCGATCTCCGCCCCGACCAGCGCGGGGGCCAGCGCCGCCCCGTTCAGGTAGGCCAGGCGCGGATCGGCCAGCAGCATCATGTCGCCGGTCAGCAGGCGGTGGTAGGCGAAGCGAATGTCCAGCCCGGCGCTGCGCCCCAACGGCATCGGCTGGCGCGGCGGCTGCACCGGCAGGCGCTCGACGCCGAAGTTGTGGCCCAGGAAGGCCAGCCCCTCGCCGACTTGGAGGGTGAACAGTTCATCGCCGTGGAGCACAGCGCAGGTCAGCGCGCCCTCGTGCGGCCGGCGGATAGTCAGGTTGTGGTGGAGTAGCTGCTCGTTGGTGGCCAGCACCGCCCGGCGCAGCGCCGAAGTCACGGTTCCGGTCGCGGCGAAGAAGCTGCGCGCCAGCTCACCAGCCAGGTCGGTGACCAGATCGGTCGTGTCCTCGTTCGGCCCGCCCAGGGTCAGTTGGGCAAACAGAAAGTCGCGCTCCCGGCCGCGGGCGGCCTTGGCCGGCGCAGGCAGGGCGATGATCCCCGGAACCGCCCGGCTTTCCTGGGCGGTTCCGTTGACGATGTGCAGCGGGGCGGTGATAGCCAGCAGTTCCACAGTGTCAGACTGTCTGAGTTGAAGCCATTAGGCCGCGTAGGGCACGTAGGGCAAAGCAAAGCACTCGGCCACGGCGGCGTAAGTCACCTGGCCGCGGTAGGTGTTGAGGCCCTTGGCCAGCCCATTGGGGTCTTCGGCCATTGCCCCATCCGCGCCCTTCCGCGCCAGCCGTAGGACGTAGGGTAGCGTGGCGTTGCTGAGGGCCAGGGTGCTCGTGCGCGGCACCGCGCCGGGCATGTTGGCCACGCCATAGTGGACGACGCCATCGACGATGTAGGTCGGGTCGGAGTGGGTCGTGGCGTGGATCGTCTCCACGCAGCCGCCCTGATCGACGGCCACGTCGGCGATGACGCTGCCCTGGCGCATGGTGCTGACCATCTCGCGCGTCACCAGCCGCGGCGCGCGCGCGCCCTTGATGAGCACGCCGCCGATGACCAGGTCGGCCACCTGCACCGCCTCGGCGATGTTGTAGGAGTTGGAGGCCACTGTCGTCAGGCGGCCGTGGAGGACGTGCTCCAGAAAGCGCAACCGCTCCAGGTTCGTGTCGAGGATGGTCACGTTGGCGTCCATGCCCAGGGCGATGTGGGCCGCGTTGGTGCCGACGACGCCGCCGCCGATGACGACGACATTGGCCCCCGGCACGCCGGCCACGCCGCCCAGCAACATGCCCCGGCCGAGATGAGGCCGCTCCAGATAGTAGGCCCCGACCTGCACGGCCATGCGCCCGGCGACCTCGCTCATCGGCGTCAGCAGCGGCAGGCTGCCGTCCGGCGCTTCGACGGTCTCATAGGCGATGCCGGTGACGCCGGAATCGAGCATGGCCCTGGTCAGCTTCTCTTCCGCGGCCAGGTGCAGATAGGTGAACAGCACCAGGTCGGCGCGCAGGAAGGGGTACTCGACGGCGATGGGTTCCTTGACCTTGACGACAAGCTCCGCGCCCCAGGCGTCGGCCGCGGTGGGCACGATCTTGGCTCCGACGCGGGCATACTGGTCATCCGGGAAGCGGCTGCCCTCGCCGGCCTTGGTCTCGACCAGCACGGTGTGGCCCTGCTCGATGAGTTGCTGCACACCCGCGGGCGTCATGGCCACGCGGTATTCGTTGTCCTTGATCTCTTTTGGTACGCCGACTAACATGCGACACTCCTTAGGAAAGTGGTGGGTAAGTGTATTGTACTGCAATCAGCGCGGCGGCCTAGAGAACAGCGACGGTCTAGCCGTTGGCGGCATGCCACTCGGCCAGCAATTGCGCCTCGCGTTCGGCCGGCAGGCCGGCGCGCCAGACGGTATCCGCCGGCCGCGTCGCCAGCCAGGCCAGCGTGTCGGCGACGGTCTCGGCCACCGGCCGGAAGGTCAGCCCCGCGGCCAGCGCCCGGTCGATGTTGAAGCTGTTGAAGCCGCCGGCCTCGGCCGGCACCCACAGCGGCAACTCCACGTAGGGGCCGACGTCGTGGGCGGTCAGGAAGTCATCCGGCACCCAGGTGAAGCGGGCGTCGCTGCCGGTAAGGTCGCGAGCGGCGTCGAGCAGGCGACCGATGGGCAGCGGGCGTTCCGGCCCGGTAACGTTGTAAGCGTCGGTCAGTCGCGCCGCGGTGGCGCGCAACGTCCACGCGGCCAGGTCGCGCACGTCGATGAATTGGACGCCATAGCCGGGCGAGACCGGGGCCAGCATCTCGCCGCCGCGGGCGACGCGCGCCGGCCAGTAGCTGAAGCGGTCGCTGGCATCGTGGGGGCCGACGATGAGGCCGGAGCGTACGTGCAGCGCGCGGCCGTCCATCGCCTCTGTGGCCGCCCGCTCGCAGAGGGCCTTCAGCGGGCCATACGATCCGCCGCTGATCTCTTCGATGCTCTCGTCGGGAATGGTTCCCACCGGGGCGGCTTCGTCCGTACCCTCGGCCAGCGGCTCGGCGTAGACGGACATGGTGGAGATGAAGGTGTAGTGCTCGACGGCCGGGGCCAGGAAGTCAGCTGCGGCGCGCACCACGCGGGGCACGTAGCCGCAGGTGTCGATGACCGCGTCCCATCGCCGCCCGGCCAGCGCCGCCAGCCCGCCGTCGCGGTCGCCGTGGAGCTGCTCCACGTCGGGGTAGAGGGCCGGGTTGGAGCGTCCGCGGTTGAACAGCGTCAGCGTGTGGCCGGCGGCGCGGGCCTCGTCGACCAGGGCGCGGCCGAGAAAGCGCGTGCCGCCGATAATCAGCAACTCCATGTGGTTTGAACCTCCTCGCGGATGTGGCGGCGTACCAGAAGACGCCGGTGGCGCGTCTCCGCGCGCCCCATAGAGGAGAATAGCGCCGCCGCGGTTCATTGTCGAGTACCGCGCAAGGAGTAGAATTGCCACTAACTGAAAGATGCCGCGGCGCAAGCGGCCCAAGGAGTAACCGATGGACATCCAAGTGCAAAAAGGCAGTATCGAGTCCAGCGCGGCCGATACGATCATCGTCAATCTGTTCGAGGGCGTCACGACGCCCGGCGGCGCGACCGGCGTGGTCGATCAGGCCCTCGGCGGGGCCATCAGCGACCTCATCGCCGGCGGCGACCTGCAGGGCAAGGCCGGCGAAGTGGCCGTGCTCTACCCGCGCGGGGCCATCGCCGCCCGGCGCGTGCTCGTCGTCGGGCTGGGCAAGGCGGAGTCGTTCGATATGGAGAGCATCCGGCGGGCGTCGGCCGCGGCGGTCAAGCGCGCCCGCGACCTGAACGCCCGGCAGGTGGCCACAATCGTCCACGGCGCGGGCATCGGCGGCCACGACGCGACGGCCGCGGCACAGGCGACGGTCGAGGGGGCCTTGCTGGCCACCTATCGCTACGACGCGCCCAAGAAGCGCGACCC
>JAIBAS010000088.1 GCA_019695075.1 Promineifilum sp.
CGTCGGGCGGGTAGAGCGACGTGCCCAACACGCCCCACAGCCGCACGCCGGTCATGGGGTAGCCGGTGCGCGTGGCGGCGCGGGCGTGGCCCTTCTGGTGCCACAGCTCGGACAGGAAGTGCAGCGCCGCGGCCAGCACGCCGCCGGCCACCGCCTCAGCGGGTGACAGACGAAACAGCCGCCGGCCGACAAAGCCGAACGCGGCAGCCAACAGCAGCGCGCCGACCCCCGCCGAGGGGGCCGCGCTGATCGTGAATGGACGCGGTGAAGAGTGTTGCATGGTTATTGCGTTCGCGGGTAGGCCAGCAAGACGTTCTCCAGCACCAGCCGGGCGTTGCCGTTCTGGGCCAGTTGGCGCAGAGCCGCTTCGGTCTGGCGCAACGCGGCCAGCACCTGCGGCCGCGACCACTGCCCCGCCAGATGGTGCAACTGCTCCACGCGGTCGATGTTGCTGATGGCGTCGTCGCGGTGGGGGCCGAAGGCCAGCAGGGCCATGTCGCGCCACCAACTCAGCCACGTTCGCAGCAGGGGCGGCAGCGTGTCGGCCTTGCGCGCCAGCGTCTCGGCCAGGGCGAAGCGGGCCACGAGCGAGCCGCCTAGCGCCTGGTCGAGCGTCACCAGTTGCGCCTCGCGGTCGTGCAGCGCCGCCGGCTCCCGGTGAGCGCCCACCGCCCAGCCCACCCGGCCATCGGCCAGATGGGCCAGCAGATTCGCTTCGTTGGGATTGACGCCGAAGCGGGTTAGCAGCGCCTCCTCGACCAGCGGCGTGGCCAACGGCCGCAGCCCCACCGTCCGGCAGCGGGAGTTGATCGTCGGCAGGACGCTGTCGGCATCGGTGGCGGTCAGCAGCAAGATGACGTGGGCCGGCGGCTCCTCCAGCGTTTTCAGGAAGGCGTTGGCGGCGTTGGGGTTGGCCGTGTCGAAGCGGCGCAGCAGGGCGATTTTGTAGCGCCCCTCGTAGGCCGACAGGCTCAGGTCGCCCTGGAGGCGGCGGATGGCCTCGATCTTGATCGACGGCGTGCCGCGCTCGCTGACTTCGGGCACGACGACGCGCACGTCGGGGTGCTTGTCCTCGGCGATGAGCTGGCAGCTACGGCACTGGCCGCAGGGGCGCTCGCCGACCGGGGCGGTGCAGTTGAGCGCCGCGGCGAACGTCCGCGCCAGGGTCATCTTGCCGATGCCGTCGGGGCCGGTGAACAGGTAGGCGTGGCCGACGCGGCCGTGGGCCACGGCGTTGCTCAGCAGGCGCACGGCCCACTCGTGGCCGACGATCGCCTTCCAGCCGGAAGCGAAGGGGATCATGTGAAGATTGTAACCTGTCATGGAAATGGAGGAAAGATTGCGGGGGATAGGGGATAGGGGGCCAGATAAGGGTCTTTCAGTCCCGGTGGCGAGCGACTCTCTCCTCATCCCTCGCCCACAGGGCGAAGGGGCAGCCCTTCTTGCCCTCTGCTATACTCCACTCATGGAAACTCTCCTCCTCTCCGGCGAAAAGCTAGACATTGACGACGTTGTGGCCGTGGCCCACGGCCGCCTGGTGGCCCTTGACCCGGTAGCCGTCCCGGCCATCGAACGTAGCCGCGCGGCCGTGGATCAGCTCGTGGCCGAAGGGCGCGTCGTCTACGGCATTACCACCGGCTTCGGCCGCTTCAAAGACCGCGTCATCTCCGCCGACGAGGTTCGCCAGTTGCAGCTCAACCTGGTGCGCAGCCATGCCGTCGGCGTCGGCCCCGACCTGCCGGAGGAAGCCGTGCGGGCGATGATGGTCGCGCGGGCCAACACGCTGGCCCGCGGCCACTCGGGCGTGCGGCCGGCGCTGGTGCAATTGCTGCTGGACATGCTCAACGCCGGCGTGACGCCGCGCATCCCCGCCCAGGGATCGCTGGGGGCCAGCGGCGACCTGGCCCCGCTGGCCCACTTGGCTCTGGTGCTGGTGGGCGAGGGGGAGGCGTGGCACGGCGGCCGTCTGCTGGACGGCGGCGCGGCCTTGGCCGCGGCGGGGCTGGCCCCGCTGGTTCTGGAGGCCAAGGAGGGGCTGGCGCTGCTCAACGGCACAGCGCAGATGGTGGGCATGGGCGCGCTGCTCGTCCGGCGGGCGATCAACCTGCTGCTGACGGCCGACATCGCCGCCTGCCTGTCGCTGGAGGCGTTGCACGGCACCGACCGCGCCTACGACGCTCGCGTCCATGCCCTGCGGCCGCATCCGCGCCAGATCAAGTGCGCCGACTTCCTGCGCCACCTCCTCGCCGGCAGCCGGCTCGTCCGGCGCAACGACCCCACCCACGTCCAGGACGCCTACACGTTGCGCTGCGTGCCCCAGGTGCATGGGGCCGTGCGCGACGCCGTGGCCTACGCCCAATGGGTCATCGATATCGAACTCAACACCGTCAACGACAACCCCATCCTCTTCGTCGCCGATGACGGCACTATCGACGTCATCTCCGCCGGCAACTTCCACGGCGAGCCGGTGGCTCTGGCCATGGACTATATTGCCCTGGCCCTGACTGACCTGGGCAACATGAGCGAGCGCCGTTGCGCCCGGCTGGTGGACGCCGACAGCAACGGCGGCGTCCTGCCCATGTTCCTGACCGACCGCGGCGGGCTGGAGAGCGGCATGATGATGGCCCAGTACACCGCCGCGGCGCTGGCCTCGGAGAACAAAGTCCTGGCCCACCCGGCCAGCAGCGACAGCATTCCCACCAGCGCCAACATCGAAGACCACGTCAGCATGGGCGCGGCGGCCGTGCGCCAGGCGGGGCAGATCCTTGCCCACGTGGAGACCATCGTCGGCATCGAGCTGCTGCTGGCGGCCCAGGGGGTGGACTTCCGCTGTCGATCGCTGGGCGTTGGCCCTGACTGCCTGGGCGAGGGCACGGCCGTGGCCTACCGGCTGATCCGCGAGCGCATCCCCTTCCTTGATAGCGACGTGCCCCTCTCGCCCCACATCGAGGCGGCCCGCCGGCTGGTGGCCGACGGCGCGATCAAGCGTGCCGTCGAAGCGCGCCTGGACATGGCCTGAAAATGACGCATTAGGTAATTTGTCGCTCCTATGACTTAATGCTTGCCTGATCCCTTCATTTAGCGCCTATCTCTCGTGGGGAAGTCATTGACAGGGCTAAATTCTCCATCTATACTGTTTAGTATACTGTAGCCAAGTTATCTGACTGCGCCGCATTCCAGACTCTCTCCTGCCCGGCGCAGCGGGTCTTAGTCCGTCCAGAGCCACAGTGTTTGTGCCCATCATCTAGTTGTTTGTGTCTGCAAATCTGCCTGCTATAGACTAGGAGGATTGTGCATGCTTGAGTGGGCTTGCCCAACGCGCGTTGGAAGCGCTTCCCTATCGCAGCCTGAGCATAATCGACGGGTGGTTCTAACATCGGAGCTACACAGGCTCCAACGCCTTGGGAGGAAATGATGAAGCCAAAGTTTGCTGTTTTGCTTGTTGTTGCGCTTCTGCTGGCGATGGTGCCGGCTCTGGCGATGGCCAAGGGTCAGGCCAAGCCGGAGAAGATCATCCACTTTACCATCGATCGTACCCAGCCCATCCAGCCGCAGATTCAGGCGGCGCTGGGCGTGAACGCCCCGGCCCCCAAGCCGGGCGCGCCGGCCGCGGCCGCCCCGCGCCA
>JAIBAS010000592.1 GCA_019695075.1 Promineifilum sp.
CTTCCGATCTTGGGACGTGGTCGGCCATGCTTGCCCGCGCCCGCCCGGGGCGGGCCAGGCTGCGCTTGACCACGCCCGCCCGGGCCTAAAGGCGCCGGGCTAGTCCACGACGCCGGCCGAGGCCGGCTATCGGCGGGCGGGCGGCGTCGTTCTTAAGGCCCGTTCAGGGGCCGTTGTTGACTAGCCCCGCGGCTTTAGGCCGGGGCGGTCTCGGCCACGCCCAACCACGTCCGCCCGGGCCTAAAGGTGCCGGGCTAGTCAACAACGCCGGCCGAGGCCGGCTATCGGCGGGCGGCGGCGTCGGTTCTTAAGGCCCGTTCAGGGGCCGTTGTTGACTAGCCCCGCGGCTTTAGCCCGGGGCGGGCCAGGCCGACCGGAACCTGGCCGTGATCGGCCATACTTGACCGCGCCCGACCGGGGCGGGCCAGGCCTGACCGCGTCCGGGGCGGGCTTGATGGTGCTATACGATTGTGGCCGGCGGCCGTGGGGTTATCGACAACAAAGCTACTCGCCATTCAAGTCACGTTCTGAAGGCCACCACTCGGCAATGGTGTAGTCTTCATAGGTTGACATCGGCCCATCGTAGTCCTTGAACGTTCCAAACTGGACTAGCCGCGCTTCCTCAGTAGGTTGGGCAGAAACCAGAGTTTCGAGAATACCATGCATGAGCTGCACCCGGTATTCCGGAGGCAGGAGCTTAATTCGCTCCAGCAGTCCTTCGACATCATGGTACTGAATCATCATGCGCCTTATCTCATCGTTCGTATGCAAAACGGATCGTACCATAGAGGTGTGATGGCTTCAAGCCGATCTGTTTCAAGTGGTTCAAATAGACCCCAACTTTGGTGCGTTGGTCTGGCCCAATGGAGCCGACATTGACCCGATGGTGCTGTACGATTGGTCGGCGTATGTGGAGCGGATCGTCGAGCAGCGAGCAGAGTTACCCGCTCAGTAGCCCCAGCCGATTAAGTGCTTTTGGCACCCTGGCTGGACATTCGGAGAGACTTTATCAGTGGGCCGGAGTCCGCCGATTAGGGATGAAGGTCGGAGAGCGGCTCGATCACTCGGAACCCCACACTGTAATACCTGGCCTGCGGACTAAGGTGGTATCGGTATGCGGCGCGCGTGGCCCGATCGGTATAGTTCCACGCGCCCCCGCGCAACGTTTTGTTGCTGCCTGAGTCTGGCCCCGGCGGGTTCGACCCAGGCGAGCGCGCATAATAGCTGCTATCGTACCAGTCGTTCGTCCATTCCCAGACATTGCCGGCCATGTCTAGTGCGTGGACCCAACTGGCCCCATCTGGGTACGTCCCAACCGGCGCTGTGAACGTGTAGCCGTCATCGATACTTGTGTCAGCGCGATCCTGGATCGAGCAATTGCGATCGCAGTAGTTGAGTATTTCACCGTTGAACACGTTACCCCACGGGTAACGCAGGTTCCTCGGCCCGCGCGCAGCGTACTCCCACTCTGCCTCAGTCGGCAGTCGGCCGCTGGCCCAGGTGGCGTAGGCCACAGCATCCTCCCAGGTGATGAATACCACGGGATACTTGTCTAGCCCGTCTAGGTTGTTGCCGGTCCCTTGTGGTCGCCACCAGGTGTAAGTGTCGCCATTGCGTTCGGCCGCCGTCTCCCAACCGGTGTCGGCCACGAAGGCTGCATATTGCGCGGTGGTCACTTCCGTCCGGTCGAGCCAAAAGCTGTCGACCGTCACCTCATGCACTGGGTGTTCATCGGAAAATTCATCCGTGCTGCCCATCATAAACGATCCGGCAGGCACGAAAACCTGTTCCACTTCGACGCCGCCGCGCAGCACGGTACGAACGTCGCCCGCCCGTGGCTCAGCCGTTGGCGTTGGCTGGAGCGTGGCTGTGGCCGTCGCTGTCGGCACGGTCGTGACTGTGGCCGTCGCTGTTGGCCCGGTCGTGACTATGGCCGCCGGTGATGGCTCAGCCATGACTGTGGCGGCGACGTCTGTCGCCGTCGGCTGTGGCGTGTCGGCCGCGGCAACGACCGGGGCAGCGGTCACTTTCGGCGTGGCATCGGCCGTGCCCTCTTTCTGTCCACCGAACGTCACTCCGGCCCACGCAGCCAACGCCACCAGCACCACCACTCCCACTAACCAGCCCCAAATGGGCACACCCAATTTGTCTATCGCATTGGCCGGCCCGCGTTTCGCCTCGCTGTTCGCCGGCGACGGCATTGCCTCGGGGAGAAGCGCGCTCGGCGACGCGTCGAACCGCACTGTGTGTGCCCCGACAGTCATCGGTGCAATGACCGTGCCGTATGACGGTGACGATGCCCTGGCCGGCAGCAATTGTTGGAATCCAGTGGCGCTATCGATTCGTTGACTGATCGAAGGTGACATCGCCGCCATGATCGCCGCCGAAGTCGTCTTGCTCAGCGCCTGGTTGGCGAGATGGGGCGGCAGAAGCGTCTTCGTGCCGTTGACCAGGTCTGGGGCGTCTGGTGGCACCAGCCCGGTCAGCAGCGTGTAGAGCGTCGCGCCGAGCGAGTAGATGTCACTGCGCGGGTCGGTCTTGCCCCGGCCATACTGCTCCAGCGGGCTATAGCCGTGGGTTACCGCTCGCGCGCCGGTGGTTGTTCCCTTGCTCTCGTCAAAGATCTTGGAGATGCCGAAGTCAACCAGCATTGCCCGCCCGTCGCTGGTCAGGATGATGTTATCGGGCTTGATGTCGCGATGGATGATGGGCGGAGTGTGCGTGTGCAGATAGGTGAGTGCGTCACTCACCTGGCGCACCCACTGGAGCGCATCGCCTTCCTCGAAGGGCGCGCTATGCTCACGCAACATCGTCCCCAGGCTTTTGCCCTCGACGAAGTCCATGATTAGGTATTGGCCTTGATCGGGAATGATAAAGTGATCAATGACCCGCGGTAAATTGGGGTGACGCAGGCCGGCCAGCAGTTTAGCCTCGCGCTCGAATTGGCGCTGGGTGTCGCTGCCCTCGCTTGTATTCTCCTTTAACGCCACCGGCTGTTCCAGCGCCGTATCCCAGGCGCGGTAGACAGCCCCGAACCCCCCCTGGCCGACAAGGTCGACGATCCGATAGCGATTATGAAGCGTCTGGCCGATTGAAAGCGTCACCGTACCTCCCGGCAAATCAACGCGACCTGTATTTCCGACCACAACCTGTCTGGCGCGACCGTCTAGGGTGCCGGAAAGGTTCATAATTATAGCGGAAAGTGGGTGATGGCAAATCCTAGAAACCGAGTTTCTCGGAAGAAACTCGGTTTCTACAATCACTCTCGAAACCCTGCGAAGAACCCCGCCCTCTGCCCCCAATACCTCTCCACAACCTCCACCGCCCCGGCCACCCCTTGCTCGGCGCACACCTGCGCCCCCACGGCCGCCGCGCGCTGGCGTAGCGTCGCCTCGGTCAGGGCCGCGCCAATGGCCGCGGCCAGGCCCTCGGCGGTCAGTTCCTCCTGGTGCAGCGGCGGCGGCGCGACGCCCAGCCCATGTACCCGGTCGGCCCAGAAGGGCTGGTCGCCGAAGAAGGGCACGACCACCTGCGGCCGGCCGGAGCGCAACGCCTCGTGCGTCGTACCCACGCCGCCGTGGTGGACGATGGCCGCCATGCGCGGGAAGAGCCAACCGTGGGGCGCGGCGTCGAGCTTCAGTACATTCGCCGGCAGGTCGCCCGCGGCCAGCCCGGCCCAGCCCGATAGCAGCACCGCCCGCTGCCCGCTCAGCCGCAGCGCCTCCAGCGTCACGCGCGTTAGCCGCTCCGGGTCGTTGCCGGTCATGCTGCCGAAGCCGACGTAGACCGGCGGCGGCCCCTCGGCCAGGAAGTCGGCCAGCGCCGGCGGCGGCGTATAGCTGTCGTCGCCATCCAGGAACCAGAAGCCGGGCACGAACAGCGCCGCGCTCCAGTCACGCGGCTTGGGCAGCAGCGTCGGGCTGTAGCCGTGGACGACGGGCACTTTCTTGCGGAACATATCCGGGAAGGGGCCGAGCACGGGCATCGGCCGCAGGCCAAGCCGCTCGCGGCGGATGTCGTTGAGCACCGGCCGCAGCCGCAGCCAGATCTGGTAGCCGCCGAGGGCGTGGGTGGCGTAGTTGAAGATCGGCCCGCCTTTGCGCCTGGTCGGGTAGATGACGCTGGGGAATGCGCGCGTCGGGTTGATGGGCTGCAAGTAGGCTTGCAGGAAGGGCAGGCCCAGCTTCTCGGCGACGCTGTAGGTGACGTAGAAGGCCACGGCCGAGAAGAGCACCATGTCCGTGCCGGCGCAGGCGGCCAGCGTGTCGGCCGTCGCCTGGTGCAGCAGCGGGTCGATGAAGCGGTGGAAGCCGCGCAGGAAGTCGCGCCCGCGCTGCCCCGTCTCCACCCAGTCGCGGCCGTGCTCCTGCTGGAAGGCGGCCAGCGGGTCGCCCTCCACCGGGGCGAACTCCAGGCCATAGCCGCGAATCCAGTTCGCATAGAGCGCGTGGGTGGCCAGGCGGACAGTGTGGCCGCGCGCCCGCAGGCCCAGGCCGAGAGCGATGTAGGGTTGGATGTCGCCGCGCGAGCCGGCGGTGACGAGGGTGAAGTGCGCCATACTCTTTAGAAACCGTTTAGAAACCGAGTTTCTTCTGAGAAACTCGGTTTCTAGGCTATACTAACCACCGCTTGACCACCGGTCAAGCGCAAGCGAACATCATGGACTTCAAAGACAATGTGGTAATCCTGACCGGGGCCTCGAGCGGCATCGGCGAGGCCATGGCCCACCAGTTAGCCGAGCAGGGGGCCTGCCTGGTGTTGGCGGCGCGCAACACGGTCAAGCTGGAGGCCGTGGCCGAGGCCTGCCGGGCGCGCGGCGGCCGGGCGCTGGCCGTGCCCACCGACGTGATCGACGAGGCCGAGTGCCGGGCGCTGATCGAGCGCGCGGTGGCCGAGTACGGCCGCATCGACACGCTGATCAACAACGCCGGCCTGAGCATGTGGATGAAGCTGGCGGACGTCGAAGACCTCTCCACGCTGGAATACCTGATGCGCGTCAACTACTTCGGCAGTCTCTACTGCACCTACTACGCGCTGCCCTACTTGAAGAAGACGCGCGGGCGCATCGTCGGCATCGCCAGCGTCGCCGCGCGCACCGGCGTGCCCACGCGCACCGGCTACTCGGCCAGCAAGCACGCCCTGGTCGGCTTTCTGGAGTCGTTGCGCATCGAGGTCGAGGACGACGGCATCAGCGTGACCATCTCCTACCCCGATTTCGTCGGTTCGGGGATGCACACGCGCTCGCTGGGGGCCGATGGGCAACCGCTGGGCCACAACCCGCTACAGCTCGACAAGGTCATGACCAGCGACGAGTGCGCCCGGCTGACGTTGGCCGGGGCGGCGGCGCGCCGGCGGCAGGTGGTCATGTCTACCCGCTCGCGCGTCGGCCAGTGGCTTAAGCTCATCGCCCCGGGGCAGGTGGACAAGATCGCCAAAAACGCCATCAAGAAAGGCCGGTAAGGACGCGGTCGGGGCGGGTGTAGGGGCGGGTCTTAGACCCGCCCCTACCGATGCCCCTACCGATGCCCCTACCGACGCCTACGACGCGTTGGCCGTGAAGTCGATGTACAGTTCGACCTCCTCTTCAACGTTGGCCACGTTGGGCACACTGGGGATCTGCAGGCCAAAGTCAGTGCGGTTGACGGTCGCCGTCGCCGTGCCGGTAATCTGCGTCTCCGAAACGGCCGTGGCCTCGATGTTGAACGTCGCCGGCATGGTGATGTCGCGGATAGTCAGGTCGCCGACGATACTGAAGGACACCGCCTCGCCGATGGTCGCGCTGGCCGGCAGGCCCTCGACGGCCGTCGGCGTGAAGGTGATGAACTCGAAGTCGCCCGTGTCCAGAATCTCGTTCTGGATGGCCCGGTTGCGGAAGTTGTTGTCCGTGGCCAGCGTCCGGGCGTTGATCTGGATGATGCCCACTTGCGTCTGCGACAGGTCGGCCAGATTGATCGAGATTTGTCCGGCCACCTGGTCGGTCGTGCCGACGACGGTCTTGCGCTCGCCGCGCAAGTCCTCATCTAACTGGAAGCGCACCTGCGAGGCGGCCGAATCGATAGTAAAGACCTGGGCCGTGCCCGCGGGAGCAGCCGGTTCCTCGGTTGGCGCGACCGTTGGTTCCACCGTCGCCTCGGCCGGGGCGGCCGTCGGTTCAACCGGAGCCGCCGTCGGCTCGGCCGGGGCCTCCGTCGCCTCCGCCGGGGCGCTGGTGGCCACGCCGGCCGACTGCGTTGCCAACGGGATGGCCTCGATGGGCGCGCTGGCCTCTTCCGGCTCCTGCAACAGGCCGCAGGCCGTCAGCGCCAGCGCCAATACCAGGATCAACAAGGGGGCAAACCAAATCTGCTTCTTCATGTCTTCTCCTTTTTATTCGTCGAACCAACAAGCGCCAGTCCGATTTAAACGGACGAGCGTCCACATTGCCACGATAAGCTGAGAGGGGTATGAGCCAAAACTTGCAAGTAGATGAGTGTTAGGCGGCTGCGCGGCCCGCGCCGTTGGTCGCCGACCCGTTGGCTGCGGGCAGGTTAGACGTGGGCAGGACGATTGTGAAGCGCGCCCCGCCCGCGGCCACGTTCTCGGCGGCGATCTGCCCGCCGTGGGCCTCCACCAGCGAGCGCGCGATGGCCAGACCCAGCCCCGACGCGCCATCATCGACGCGGGCCTTGTCGCCGCGGTAGAAGCGCTCGAAGATGTGGGGCAGGTCGTCGGGCGGAATGCCGGGGCCGCTGTCCGTCACCGACAGGACGACATGGCCGCCCGTCTTGCCCGCGGCCAATTCGATCAGGCCGCCATCGGGCGTGTGGCGGAGGGCATTGCCGACCAGATTGCCAAGCACCTGCACCAGCCGGTCGGGATCTACCCAGACAGCGGGCACGCCATCGGCGGCGACGGACAGGCGCACGCCGCGCTCTTCGGCCTGGGGCAGGTAGGCGATAGCGGTATGGTCGAGCAGGTCGCCGGGCAGGACGGTACGACGCTGGAGCGACAGTTGCCCGGCGTCGGCCAGCGACAGGGTGCGCAGATCGTCGATGAGCCGGTTGAGTTGTTGCGCCTGGCGGTACATCGCGCCATAGACCTCCGGCGTGCCGGGCAGCTTCTCGTCTTGCAGCGCCTCGGAGTAGCCCAGGATGACACTGAGGGGGGTGCGCAGGTCGTGGGCGATGTCGGCCGTCATCTGCTTGCGTAGCTGATTGGAGCGGGCCAGGTCGGCGCTCATCTGGTTGAACGAGTGGGCCAGTTGGCCGATCTCGTCGGCCGTGCGCACCGGAACCTGATGGCCCAAATCGCCGGCGGCCAGCGCCCGCGTGCCGTCGGTCAGTTCGCGCACCGGCCGGGCGATGGTGCTGGCCAGCGCCGCGCCCAGCACCAGGGCCAGCAACCCGGCCACAGCGGCGCTGATGAGGATGGCGCGGCTGATGCGATCCAGGAAGGCCGCTTCGGCCGTGGCGCGCAGTTCGTTGGCTTCGGGCATGTCCAGGAAATCGACGTAGCCGACCACCGCGCCGTCCACAAGCACGGGCACGGCATGGCTGTCGGTCACGTCAATCGTTGACGCGCTGACGCCTGACTCGGTGTTGCCCGTCGAGGCGACGACTTGCCCCTCGGTGTCCGTCACCAACATGGGGCGTGTCCCGCCCGGCCCGCCTGGCCCACCGCCCCGCCGGCCGGTGCGCAACACGCTTTCCACGCCCGCCAGGCTGCCGTTCTCGGTATAGTACTCGGCGGCGCGGTCGATGATCTCGGCCTGGTATTGGTCGACGATGAAGCGGTCGAACTCCAGCAGTGTCTGCCGGCGGACGATGACGGCCACCAACACCACACCCGCCAGCCCAACGGCCAGGAACGCCAGGACGAGTTTGAGGGTCAGGGAACGCATGATCTAGTTGCTACCATTCGGCTCGGCGGCCAGCCGGTAGCCGATGCCGTAAACCGTCAGGACATAGCGCGGGCTGCGCGGGTCGGGTTCGATCTTGGTGCGCAGATTGCGGATGTGGACATCGATGGTGCGCTCATAGCCCTCGTAGGCATCGCCCTGCAGGCGGTCGAGCAGCTCCAGGCGCGAGAAGACGCGGCCGGGCTGGGACATGAACGTCGCCAGCAGGTCAAACTCCGAGGGCGTCAGATCAACGGTCGCGCTGTTGCTCGTCACCAGGCGGCTGTCGCGGTCGAGGGTTAGCTCGCCGACGCGGAGGAGCGACGCGCCGGCCGGGGCGGTCTTTTCCGCCCGGCGCAGCACGGCGCGGATGCGGGCCGTCAGTTCGCGCAGGCTGAAGGGCTTGGTCAGATAGTCGTCGGCCCCCAGCTCCAGGCCCAGCACCTTGTCGCTCTCCTCCATTTTGGCCGTCAGGATGATGATTGGCGCGTCGCCGTCGCGGTTGTGGGCGCTGATGAACTCGAAGCCGCCCAGTTCCGGCATCATGAGGTCGAGCAAGATGAGGTCGGGGCGCTCCTGGCGGGCGACAAAGAGGGCCTCGCGGCCGTTGGCCGCCGTCACCACGCGGTAGCCCTCCTGCGTCAGATAGCTCTTGACCATCGTCCGCAGGCTTTCGGCATCATCTACAACCAGGATTGTCTTGCTCATCTCACACCCACCATCTTGCCCGGCGCGGCGTCCCGGCCGCGCGCTCACCTTATTGTACGCGATCCGGGCCGTTGTGTGGCCATGACCGCTGGCGATAAACCGGTTGGAAGTGGAGGAGCGCAGTTTCCTGCGCTCCCACCGATAGGCCGCGCACTTGCCGCGGCGTTGTTTAGCTGCGAATGGCCCGGGCCGCGCCCTTAGGCGCCAAAGCCCGTGTCGGTCGTCTCGGGCGTGGTTGTGTCCGGGTCGGTGTCATCGGGCCGGGAGAAACCCCCGCCGTGCCCGTGCCCACCACGACCGCCGCCAAAGCCATGATGGCCGCCGAAAAGGCCGAAGTTGGGGCTGGCGCTCAGATACGCATCCGCCTGCGCCTGGGTAATGACGCCATCCGCCACGGCGCGGGCGATGGCCGCCTCATACGCGGTCTGAAGAGCGGTTTGCAGCGTCTCAGCCGTGAGACCCTGGGCCGTCATCAGGTCCGATAGCGACTGGCCACCGGCCAACGCCGCTTCCAGTTCATCGACGCTCAGGCCGAGGGCTTCGGCCACCAGCGCCTCGTGGTCGATGTAGCTGCTCAGCCGTTGTTGGGCGAGCAACTCATCGGCCTGCGCCTGCGTGATCTCTCCGGCGGCGACGGCATCGGCCAGGTAGGCGGCATACGCGGTTTCGCGCGCCGCCTGGAGCTCTTCGACAGTGATGCCCAAGGCTTCGGCCAGATACTCGTCTCCGCCGTCGCGGCTGCCGGAGTGGCCGAAGCCACCCAGCCGGCCCGACCGTCCAAACGGCAACGCCGGGATGTCCGTGTCGCCATCAGACGGGGTTGTCGCTCCGGGCGTTGCCGTCTGCGCCAACACGGTGCGAACCATCGTCGCTGTCGCCAGCAGTCCGATCAGCAGGACAACCAGTCCACCAACAATGAGAAAGGCTCGTGTCTTGGGTTTGACCATCTATTTTCTCCTTTACTTGTTCCGGCGCGTCCGGTCTGCCCTGCCGCGCCTGGTTCGTTGCAACTGTGAATAGAATAGCGTCTGACTATTCAGAACTTGTTAAGAAGAGTTTGGTATTGTGTTAACTCGTCCGGCGGTGGGGCGAAAGCAAACGGCCGACCGGGCCAGGGGGCAACCGGTCGGCCGGATGTTCGTGACGCGCGCCTAGTCCTCGTCCGGCGTGACGCCCTGGCTCATGAACCAGGCCTGGCTGTCGAACAGCGGGCCGTCGCCGTCGAGCAGGTAGCGGCGAGGGATGTAGCGGCCGTCGCTTTGCAGGATGTGGCTCTTGGCCGTGTCGCGCAGGCAGACGGCGAGGATGTTCTCGACGACGTGGCTCTGCATCTCAGGGTCGCTGATGGGGAACAGCACCTCCACCCGCCGGTCGAGATTGCGCGGCATCAGGTCGGCGCTGCCCATGTAGAGGCTGGGGTTGCCCTCGTTGTGGAAGTAGTAGATGCGCGAGTGCTCCAGGAAGCGGCCGATGATGCTCAGCACCTGGATGTTGTCACTGACGCCGGGAATGCCCGGCCGCAGGCAGCAGATACCGCGGGCGATGAGATCGACCTTGACGCCCGCCTGCGAGGCGCGGTAAAGGTTGCGGATCATCTCGCCATCGACCAGCGAGTTGCACTTGATGATGATGCGCCCCTTTGGCCCAAGCGCCGTCTCGCGCTTGATGGCGTCGAGCAGGCCGCGGCGGATGCTGACCGGAGCGACGAGGAACTTGCGATACTCCTCCTGGCGCGAGTAGCCGGTCAGGAAGTTGAACAGGTCGCCGGCGTCGGCGGCCAGGTCTTCGTCGCGGCTCATAAAGCCGGTGTCGGTGTAGAGGCGGGCGGTGGCGCTGTTGTAATTGCCGCTGGACAGGTGAACGTAGCGGCGGATGCCGTCGCGCTCGCGCCGGATGATGAGCGTCACCTTGCAGTGCGTCTTCAGGCCGATGAGGCCATAGGCCACGTGGACGCCCACGCTTTCCAGTTCTTGCGCCCAGTGGATGTTGGTCTCCTCGTCGAAGCGGGCCTTTAGCTCGACCACGGCGGCGACCTGCTTGTTGTTCAGCCGCGCCTTCTTCAGGGCCTGGACGACCGGTGGGTTGGAGCCGACGCGATAGAGGGTGATCTTGATGGCCAGCACGTCGGGGTCATCGGCGGCCGCCTCCAGCAGGTTGACCACCGGCGTGAAGCTGTCGTAGGGGTGGTGGAGTAATAGGTCGCGCTGGCGCAGGACGGCGAAGACGCTGCCGCCCAGGTTTTGCAGGCTGGCCGGCGTGCGCGGCGAGAAGGGGCGATCCTTCAGGTCAGGTCGCTCCAACCGGTGCAGTTCCCACAGGCTACTGAGGCCGAGCGGGCCGTTGGTCGTGTAGACGTCGTATGAGTCCACCTGGAGGTTGCTCATCAGAATGTCGCGCACGTCGGCGGGCATGTCGCCGTCGATTTCCAGGCGCACGGCGCTGCCAAAGTGGCGTTGCCGTATGTTGTCCTCCATCATGAGCAGCAGGTCGTCGGCCTCCTCCTCCTGAAGCTCCATGTCGCTGTTGCGCGTCACGCGGAAGGGGTAGCTGGCGACGATCTTCATGCCGGGGAAGAGCCGGTCGAGGTTGGCGGCGATGACCTGCTCGGCCCAGACGAACTTCTGCACCGCCGGCGTGGAGAGTTGGTCGGGGTCGAAGCGCTTCAGCGGCACCAGCCGCGGCAGCGCCGGCGGCACCTTGACGCGGGCGAAGTGGAGGTCGCCGGTCTTCGGGTCGCGCACCTGCACGGCCAGGTTGAGGCTGAGGTTGGAGATGTGGGGGAACGGCCGGCTGGGGTCGGAGGCCAACGGCGTCAGCACGGGGAAAATCTCCCGCTCGAAGTAGGCCCGCAGCTTGTTGCGCTGGCCCTTGCTCAGTTCCTCGTAGTTCAGCACGTGGACGTTGGCTTCGGCCAGCTGGGGGTGAAGCTGGTCGCGCCAGATCGCATTAGCCTCGGAGAATAGCTGCGTCAGTGTGCGGTGGACGTTGGCCAGCTGCTCGCGCGGCAACAGGCCGTCGGCCTGCGTCGCCGTCACGCCCAGCCGGAGCTGCTGCTTCAGCCCCGACACGCGTACCATGAAGAACTCATCCATGTTGCTCTGGAAGATGGCCAGGAACTTGGTCCGCTCCAGCAGGGGGTGCTCGGCCTGGGTCTCGTGCAGGACGCGCCGGTTGAACTCGATGTTGCTCAGTTCGCGGTTGATGTAGAGGCTGGGATCGCGCAGGTCGATCACCGGCGGCTTCTCCGGGGCCGGGGCGCGGCGCTTGGCAGGCTTCTCCTGGACGGTGTCGGTGGGCGGCGGGGCGTCTGTCATGGCTTGTCCTCTTGGTAACCTTTGGCGCGGCAATGGGAACTGCGCTACTCTTCGGCGAATGCGCACATCGCTATTATACGTCGTTCTACTGGCATTGTTAATAAGTGGTTGTGGTGGGGAGCAGCCGGTGGAGGTCTTCGGCGTCCCGCTCGCCCCGCCGCCGACGCCAGCTATCACCGGGGCAGCGGCGACCGCAGCTTTGGCGGCGACGGCTGTTCCCGATCAGCCGGTCGA
>JAIBAS010000109.1 GCA_019695075.1 Promineifilum sp.
GCATGGCCGCCGTCGTGCCGCCGGGCACGGCGATGCCGCCGGCGCGAAAGGCGGCCGCCTTGCCGAAGTGGACGTCGGCGACGATCAGCGCCCCGGCGCGCGGCCAATAGACGGCCCGCTCCGGCAGCAGCCACAACGTCTCGCCCTGGGCTTGCGTCTCGATCATGGTTGGTGAAGAAGAGCTCACGCAAAGGACGCCAAGGGGGCAAAGAGCGCAAAGAAGACAAGGAGATTCTCTTCTTGGCGTCCTTTGCGTGAGGTTCTTGAATCAGGAAACGGCGGCGCGCACCTTGTCCAGCTGGCCATAGGAGCCGAGCTTGCGGCTCTTATCGACGATGAAGTCGGCGTAGGCCTTGACGTACTCCTTGCCTGGCGTGCGGAAGTCGAAGCCCTCCGGGTGGTCGCGGAAGAACTCGCGGTGGACGCGCGTCCAGACGAGGCGGCCGTCGGTGTCGATGTTGACCTTGGTCACGCCCAGCTTGGCGGCGCGGGCAAACTGATTGTCATCGACGCCCTTGGCCGACGGATCGAGCTTGCCGCCGGCGGCGTTGATGCGCGCGACTTCGCCCTGGGGCACGCTGCTGCTGCCGTGCATGACCAGCGGGAAGCCGGGCAGCACTTGCTGGATGGCCTCGATGCGGTCAAAGTGCAGCCCCTGGGAGCCGGAAAACTTGTAGGCCCCGTGGCTCGTGCCGATGGCCACGGCCAGGCTGTCGCAGCCGCTCTGTTCCACAAACAGCTTGGCCTCGTCCGGGTCGGTCAGCATGGCGTGCTTCTCGTCCACCTGGATGTCCTCTTCCACGCCGCCCAGCTTGCCCAGTTCCGACTCGACGCTGAGGCCCCTGGCGTGGGCGCGCTCGACGACGCGGCGGGTGATGGCCACGTTCTCCTCGAACGGCTCGTGGCTGGCGTCGATCATGACCGAGCTATAGAAGCCGGAGTCGATGCAGTCGTAGCAGGTCTGCTCGTCGCCGTGGTCGAGATGGACGGCGAAGATGGCGTCGGGGTACTCGGCCTCCACGGCGCGGATGATGGCTTCCAACACGCGGGCGTTGGCATATTTGCGCGCGCCCTTGCTGAGTTGGATGATGAACGGGGCCTGGGCATCGATGTGGCCCTGGAAGAGGCCGAGGGCCTGCTCCATATTATTGATGTTGTAAGCGCCGACGGCGAAATCACCGTAGGCGACCTTGAACAACTGGGCGGTGGTGACGATCATGGGTGTGCTTCTCCTGTAGGGTGCAAGTTATCAAGGGCAGGGGAGCTGGGGAGAGTCCGCGCCGCGGACTCTGCACTCTTGGAGAGATTATAGCACCACTGACGTGTGATGCACTTTGTGGGTTTTATGTCGGGACGACAGTAAAAAGGCCCGCTGTCCCTACGGCAGCGGGCCTGTAATCACGGAGTGCTCACCAATGGGTTACCAGCCCCAGGCTATGTCAATTGCGTCAATGTCCGTCGGGAAGGTTGCCCCCGGAGCCAACCAGGGCACGAGCGACGGTGTATACTTACCGTTCATGTCGTCCCACGTCAGTTGGACGATGCTCTTGCCATTGCCGGTGACGCCGCCCAGATTGAACGGGCCGAGGATGGTGAGATACAGATCCCCGGTTCTACCGTCCGCCTCAAAGCCGTTAATATCTTCGCCGGCCAGGCCGGGAATGGTCGAACCGTCGAGCCACATTTGGTAAACCCACGAGGGATAAAGGTCCACCCAATGGATGACGTCTTCGTCGGCGGCCTTCAACACCGGATCGGTCAGTATCGAGGCCGCGCCGGCGGTCGAGACGAGGACACCGTCCCAATGGGCATCCAGCGCATCGATGGCTTCGGCCGTCGTTGTCAGGTCTACCCCGGGCGTGCTGCCGCGTAGATACCAGGCGTAGGTGCCCGTGCCGAGCGGGAAAATCCCTGGAACGTTGGGCATGAAGAGCACGATGTCGCGCGATGTGGCCGTGCCCAGGCTGGGGATGACCTGGTTGGCGCTGAAGACCAGCAACAGGTTGTCGTTCTCGTCGAAGCTGAAGGCCGAGATGTTCGTCAGCGTGCCGTGGTTGGAGCCGTCATAGACCATCGTCCAGGTGTTGGACGGCTTGTCATAGAGCAGAACGTCGGCGCCCTGCGCGGGGATGCCGCCGATCGTGGCGTTGCCGCTGGGGCTGATGAAGAACTGTGTCGGCTCTGTGGCCGCAGTGATGCCATACCACCAGGTGGTATCGCTTGTAGCTCCATTCGACACGGTCAGGCTGACGTCATAGTTGCCGGGGACCGTGTAGGTATGACTTGGGTTTGGCTCGGTGCTCGTAGCGCCGTCGCCGAACTCCCAGTACCATGATGTAGGGCAGCCATACGTGTGTGCCGAAAATTGAACCGTGTGGGGAGCTAACCCAGCTGTATCTCCCGCAGAGATTTCGGCTGAGAGAAACTCCTTGTACTCAATCCGGGAATCTACCACGAGCCAGGGATAGTTGCCGCCCTCCCAGCTGCTGTAATCAACCGAGTTGGATGAGTTGTTGCGGATGGCGAAGCTGTAGACGCCGTCACCATCGGCCGGATGCGACAGGCGCGCCCAGGCGTTCGTTTCGTCCGTCACGCTGTAGAACTGTCCGATTGCCTCGCCCGTGATTGCCGGCGCGTTATTCCAGTTGAGGGTCGTCTCGCTCCAGTTGTTGCCGACGCGGTAGACGCCGCCGCCATCCGAGCTTGGTTCTTTGACATAAGTCATCAGCCAACCGTCCCCGGTACGGAAGCATGTGCCGGGTTCCGTTTCCGGAGCGAGGCCATAGACGTCGAACTTGACGTAGGCATTCATGTCGCTGGCCGCGTTCTTGACGCGCAGAATGGGGGCGGAGCCATAGTTGGTGGTCTTGCTGGCCTGATTCGTATAGGCATCTGCGATGGCGTTGTACCAGTTAACTTGCCAACTTGCGTCAACGGCTTCGAAGTTCTTGTTAGACTTGTTCGGCCCGACCGTTACCTCGATCCGCTCAGGCTTGAATATCCAGTTGTTTTTGTAGGGAACGATCTCGTAGTCTCCGGCAGGCAACGAGAACGAATAGTTGCCACTGGCGTTGGTTGTGGTCGTGTAGTAATCCCAGGTTTCCGTGTTGTAGGCGTCAAGCTGCACATCCGCAACGGGCTGATCGAAAACGTCGGTCACTTTGCCGGAAACGGTGAATGCATTGGGCGCAACTGGGGCCGGGCCGGGCTGGCCCTGGCGTGGTTGAGACGGGGCGGTCGGAACCGGCGCGGCCGGTGTCGGCGGGTGGTCAGCGACGACCCCCTGCGCCGTGACGGCGGGAATCACACTGGCCAGTGCCACCAGCAGCGCCACTAGCAACAATGCAGCAATCTTCGGTTTCATCTTTAACTTCCTGTGCAAACTTGTGCGTCGGGGTCGCCAAACCAGAGCCGGGCAGCATTGGTGGGTGGCCGGACGCGGAGATGGATTGGAACTCCTTACAGTATAGAAGTTGCTTGGCGGGTCTTCTCAGTGACGTTTGTCATGCTTTGGGGATGACTTTCGTCATGAGCGCGGGATGGAGAAGCAGGGGGCAGGGGAGAGGGGAAGCGAAAGATAGATGCTTGGCCGGCCAGGCACTCAGGTGTATGAAAAGCGCCGG
>JAIBAS010000591.1 GCA_019695075.1 Promineifilum sp.
GAACGGCTGCCCGAGCGCGAGTGGCTGCGCGGGCGTGGCTGGTCGCAGGACGCCTGGCCCGACCGCGCTTTCCCGACGGCGGCCGACCTCGACGCCATCGCCCCCGACCGGCCGGTCTTCCTGTCGCACAAGAGCGGCCACGCCGCCTGGGTCAACAGCGTCGCCCTGCGCCTGGGCGGCATCGACGCCGCCACGCCCGACCCGCCCGGCGGCCAGATTCAGCGCAGCCCCGACGGCGCGCCGACGGGCATCCTCTTCGAGGAGGCCATCGACCTCGTCGCCGACCACATTCCTCGGCCGACGACCGAGGCGATTGCCGCGGCCATGCGCGCTGCCCAGGAGTACTGCTGGTCGGTCGGTCTGACCGGGCTGCACGACTTCGACGGCCGCGACTGCTTCCGGGCGCTGCAACTGCTGCGCGAGCGCGGCGAGCTGGGTCTGCGCGTGGTCAAGAATGTGCCCGTCTACCGGCTGGAGCACGCGCTCGGCGTGGGCCTGCGCTCCGGCTTCGGCGACGATTGGCTGCGCATCGGCGGCGTCAAGATCTTCGCCGACGGCGCACTGGGTTCGCGGACGGCAGCGATGCTCGCCCCCTATGAGGGCGAGCCGGACAACCGCGGCATCGTCGTCACCGACAAGGAGGAGATGCTGGAACGGGCGCGCGAGGCCGCCGGCGGCGGGCTGAGCCTGACCGTCCACGCCATCGGCGACCGCGCCAACCACGACGTGCTGGATGTCTACGAGTTGCTGCGCCGCGAAGAGGGGCAGAACGGCGGCCCGCGTCTGCGCCACCGCATCGAGCACGTCCAGGTACTGCACCCCGACGACGTGGATCGCCTGGCCAAGCTGGACATCATCGCCTCCATGCAGCCCATCCACGCCACCTCGGACATGGACATGGCCGACCGCTATTGGGGCGAGCGGGCGCGGCTAAGCTATGCCTGGCGGACGCTGTGGGATAGCGGCGCGCTGGTCGTCTTCGGCTCCGACGCGCCGGTGGAGCGCATCGACCCGTTGCCGGGCATCCACGCTGCCGCTACGCGCCGCCGCGCCGACGGCCGCCCCGGCCCCGATGGCTGGTACCCGGAGCAGCGGCTGGCGCTGTGGCAGGCGCTCTACGCCTTCACCGGCGCGGCGGCGCTCACCAGCGGGCAGGCCATCCACCAGGGCAGCATCGCCCCCGGCAAGCTGGCCGACCTGACAATCTTCGACCGCGACCCGTTCGACGTGCCGGCCGGCGACCTGTTGAGCCTGGGTATCGACGCCACCGTCGTCGGCGGCCAGTTCCGCCATCGCCGCTTCTAACGCCAAGGGCGGGCCATCTGACCCGCCCTCGTTCATCAGCTCACCGGCAATTGCCCCTCGGCGCTAGTAGAGGCCTTTCTTCGTCTCGGTCACAAGGTGATCGACGACGGCCCGCAGCGCTTCCTCGCAGTTGTCGTCGCCGCCGTGCTCGCGATAGACGCGCAGTTGGCGGTCGGCGCTGGTGCCGTCGCGCAGGATGTTGAAGACGTGGGCGACTTCCTGCCGGCTGTCCAGCTCATCGACGACGTCGTCCACGAATTCGACGATTTCGCCGACCAGATGCGGCAGCGGCACCGACTGCTGGATGCCAAAGTCGATCAGCTCGCCGTCAATGCCGTAGCGCACCGCCCGCCATTTGTTCTCGGTGATGTGGACGTGACGATACTGCCGCCAGGCCATATTCTGCTGCCGCAGCTTCAGCAGCTTGGCGCAAATGGCCTGGAACAGGGCGGCAATGCAGATGCAGTCATCGACCGCGGTGCAGATGTCGGCGATGCGGAACTCCAGCGTCGGGAAGATGGGGTGCGGCCGGATGTCCCACCAGATTTTGGCCCGCTTGTCCAGCTTGCCGAACGCGCCGACCCGCTCCAGCATTGTCTCGTAGTCCTTGTAATCGGCCCAGGAGATGAACGAGTGGGGGATGCCGGTGCGCGGCAGGGACTGGAAGATGACGCTGCGATAGGACTTCAGGCCGGTGTTCTGGCCGCGCCAGAAGGGCGAACTGGTCGATAGGGCCAGCAGATGGGGAATGAAGTAGCGCGCCTGGTTCATCGTGGCGATGAGCAGTTCGCGCGACTCCGGGTCGCTGCCGAAACCGACGTGGACGTGCATGCCGAAGATGAGCAGTTGGCGGGCGACGCCCTGCATGTCGTCCAGCAGTTCCTTGTAGCGCGTGCCCTCGGTGATGATCTGGTCTTCCCAGCGGGCAAACGGATGCGTCGAGGCCGCGGCGATCTGGAGGCCGTTCTCCTCGGCCAGTTCGAACACCTCGCGCCGCAGGCGGACGATCTCCGCCCGCGCCTCCTTGATGTTGCGACAGATGTGGCTGCCCACCTCGACCTGCGACTGCATCAATTCCGGCTTCAGGTCCAGCCGCTTCGCCCGCGCCTGGTCCTGGGTCAGCAACTCGCTGATGTAGGTGCGCAGGTCGCGCGTCGCCGGATCAATGATCTGGTACTCTTCCTCGATGCCGAGGGTCAGCGGTTGCTTCGGAACGCTCATCTTCTACACTCCTACTCACAGACTGGACGGGATTATAGGCATGGCGCGGGCCGGCGTCTAGAGACGGCGCAAATACTCGACCAACAGGCGCACGCCGAAGCCCGTGCCGCCGACGGGGACATAATCGCCCGCCCTCTCTGACAGAGCCATGCCGGCGATGTCGAGGTGCGCCCAGGGGTAGTCGGTGAACTCGCGCAGGAAGACGGCCGACGTGCCCACGCCGCCGCTGCGGCCGCCGCTGTTTTTCATGTCGGCCACCTCGGAATTGATCTTGCGGCGGTAGTCGTCGTAGAGCGGCAGCGGCCAGAGGCGCTCATAGGTCGCGTCGGCGGCGGCCAGCAGCCGGTCGCGCAGGCCGTCGTCGTTGCAGAACAGACCGGCGGCAACGCCATCGCCCAGGGCCACGACGCACGCGCCTGTCAGCGTGGCCAAATCGATGACTGCGGCGGGCTGATACTGCCCGGCATAGACCAGCGCGTCGGCCAAGACCATGCGCCCCTCGGCGTCGGTGCTGATGATCTCAATGGTCTTGCCGTTGCTGGCGGTGATGACGTCGGCCGGGCGATAGGCCGCGGCGTCGGGCATGTTCTCGGTGCAGGGGGTGATGCCGATGACGTGCAGGGGCAGCCCCAGCCGGCCGACGACCTCCATCGCCCCGAAGACGGCCGCCGCCCCACCCATGTCGCTTTTCATGTCGCCCATGCCCGCGCTGGGCTTGATGGAAATGCCGCCGGTGTCGAAGGTGATGCCCTTGCCGACGAGGACGACAGTCGGCAGGTCGGCGCGACCGGCGTTGTGCTCCAATACGATGAAGGCCGGCGGCTCGCCCGCGCCCTGGGCCACGGCCAGGAACGCGCCCATCTGGCGCTCGGCCGCCCAGGCGCGGTCGCCAACGGTGACGCCCAGGCCGTGGGCAGCGGCCATCGCCCGCGCCCGCTCGGCCAGGAGCGTCGGCGTGGCCACGTTGGGCGGCATGTTGACGAGGTCGCGGGCCAGCGTCACACCCGCAGCCACGGCCGCGCCCAGCGCCGCTCCGGCGCGAACGGCCTCCAGGCGGCCGGCGTCGCGCTCGACGATGGTCAGCGCCGCGATGGC
>JAIBAS010000154.1 GCA_019695075.1 Promineifilum sp.
GTGGCCTCCACCGGCGGGATCGCCACGCACACGCCCACCGCGTAGATGTTGCGGTACTTCGGGTTCCTCTGGTTCGCGTCGATGAGGATGAAGCCGCGCGGGTTCGTGAGCCCCTCGATCCCGGCGACGGCGTCGATGCCCTTGAAGGCCGGCAGCATCATGGAGTACCGGAAGGGCAGCTTGTGCTCCTTCTTCGGCTTGCCCTCCTCGTCGTGCTCGGTCACGTGCATCGTGCCGGCCTCGACCTTCGTGACCTTGGCGTTGCAGATCCACTTCACGTGCTTGTCCCGCAGCGCCGACTCCAGCATCGTCTTGGAGTCGCCCACGCCTCCCAGGCCCAGGTGGCCGATGTAGGGCTCGGCCGTGACGAAGGTCATGGGGACGCGGTCGCGGATCTTGCGCCGGCGCAGGTCCGTTTCCATGATGAAGCAGAACTCGTAGGCGGGCCCGAAGCAGGAAGCCCCCTGCACGGCGCCCACGACGATGGGGCCGGGTTCCTTCACGAAGCCGTCCCACGCGGCGGCGGCCCGCTCGGCGTGGTCGACGTGGCAGATGGACTGCGTGTGGCCCTCGGGGCCGAGTCCCTCCACCTCCTCGAAGGCGAGCTTCGGCCCGGTGGCGATGACCAGGAAATCGTAATCGAGCATCGTGCCGTCGCCCAGCTCGACCTGGTTCCTGTCGGGGTGCACGCGCTTCGCGCCCGCCGGGTTGAAGGCGATGCCCTTCCTTCCCAGGTACTCGGCCACCGGGAACTCGATCTCGCTGCGCTTCCTCCAGCGCACCGCGACCCAGGGGTTGGAGGGCACGAAGTGGTAGTTCGGCCCGTTGCCCACGACGGTGACCTTGTCGCCCTTGCGAAGCTGCTCCTGCATCTCATAGGCCATGGGCATGCCGCCCAAGCCTGCGCCGATGATGACGATGTGTGCCATGGTCGAACCTCCTCGAGGGGTGCTCCGGGAGCCCGTCTCCCAATCTAGGAGTTGCCGCGCGCAACCCGGTGACGAGAATCAACCGTAGCAAAGAAAAGGGGCTCCGTAGAGCCCCCAGGGGGTATGTGGCGCGCCGGGCGGTCAGTTGAGCTTGACCTTGGCCTCGACGCCCTCGCCCTTGAGCATGGTGTACTCGACCATCGAGCCGTCGTACAGCTTGGCCTGCTTGTTGCCGACGAGCTCGCTGGAGACGAACCAGCCGACGGAGGCCCAGTGGCCGGTGTTGCAGAAATTGATCTGCTCGCCGGTGGTGGGCACGCCCGCGTAGGCATAGAGCTTCTCGAGCTGGGCCTTGCTGCGGAAGACGCCGCCGCCGTTCACCGTGGTCCACTGGTTGGGCAGGTTCTTCGCGCCGGCGATCGTGCCGCTGACGGGCGCCTTGGGGTGCTTGGCGATGCCCACGTACTGGTCCTCGGGGCGGTTGTCCACGAGCAGGATGTTGCCGGCCCCGCGCGCCTTCTTCACGTCGTCCATCGTGACGAGCATTTCCTTGCGCACGTTCGCCTTGAAGGTCTTGGGAACCGCCTTGACGATGCCCTTCTCCATCGGCGCCTTCTCGTCCTCGGAGTAGGAGGCGATGCCGCCGTTGAGGATGGAAACGTTGTCGTGGCCCAGCACCTTGAAGGTCCAGTACACGCGGGTGGCCTGGCCGACGTCCAGGGCGGTGTTGCCCTGCGGGACGAGCACCACGTGCGTGTCGTTGTCGATGCCGAGCTTGGTGCCGATCATCTGGGCGAGCGGCCCCAGGTCCGCCGGCAGCATGTCGGGCACCTTGTCCTCCTTGCGCTCGACGCGCCAGCCGTCCTTGCCATAGTTGGTGTTGACCGCGCCGGGAATGTGCCCGTCGGAATAGTCCTTGGCGGACTGGAAGTCGACGAAGACGATTCCGGGCTTGCCGACGTTGGCGATGGCCCACTTGACGTCCACCAGCGGCTCGGCGGCCCAGGCTGCACCGGCCAGCACCAGCAGGCCGAGCGCGAGCCGCGCGATCCAGCGATTGAATCCGGATTTCATGCGAGTCTCCTTTAGCGGGGGGTATGCAGGCCCTAGGATAGCGTCGCCACCCCGGCCACCGGGCTGCGTTTGGTCAAACCCCCGCCCGTTATGGGGCTTTGGACCTAGGCCGGCGGGCCCGGATTCAGTGGCAGCTTTCGGGCAGCCGCGTGGCCGACTTGCGCATGAGCTTGCCGAAATCGGCGCCGCTCATGTGCACGAGGGTCTGGTGGTCGCCCGCCTCGAAGTACACCTCGGCGCGCGTGCCCAGCTCCTCGTCCCAGTAGGTCTTGATGCCGTAGGCGGCGCCGACCGGGGGAATGGCGCCCGGCTTGCAGTCGGCGAAGAGCTCCCCGAGCTTGCCTTCGCTCACCAGCACGAGGTCGTCGCCGATGGCCTCGCCGAGATCCTCGATGTCGAGGTGGTGGCTGGCCGGGATGACGGCCATCAGGTAGCCGTCGTTGCCCTTGAGGACGACCGCCTTGGCCAGGCGATCGGGCGGAACGTGGGCCAGGTGCGCCGCATCCATGCAGCAGCTGCTCGGCTGGTGGATGACGGGATTCCAGGCGACCTGCTTGTCAACGATGTAGCTCTGCAACCGATTGGCGATCGACATGACAGCCCCCTTCGTGCGAGATCCGTCCTGGCTTTTCATGCTCGGCCCAACGGCCGCGTTTCGTGTTGACTGCGGTCAACGCCGCGCGCAATCGCGATCCGCCTCGCGTGCACCAACGCGATGCACGCTCAGCCCAGCTTCGCCACGCGCTCCTTGAGCGCCTTGGCCGCCATCGACAGGCCACCCTCGGCGCCGTCGATGAAGTGCAGGTGCCGCCCGGAGTAGTCGAAGACGAGGCAGGTCATCTGCGCGCGGTCGGCGGCGTGCACCCCGTACACGAGCTCCCGGCGCGCGAAGCGCTCCTCCAGCCACGCGGTGAGCTCCTGCCGCTGACGGGCATTGCCGGCCAGCACCTGGCGGTAGCAGTCGTTGAACTTCCTCACGTCGGAGTTGCGCGCGAGGACCGTCTTGTAGCGTCCCCAGTCCGTCCGGGCGGTGCGGATGCCGAACCGCATCAGGAACCATCCCAGCAGCACGATGGCGCGCGTCCTCGTGAGGTAGAGCCATCTTCCCCACGCGCCGCGATCCGCCGCGCGCACGCCGACTTCGTTGCCCAGCCGGCGCCCGCTGAAGGTGAATGACAGGTTGGGCGGCCAGACGGGATGGCAGGCATCGTCGGCGCCGTAGATCTCGCGCACCCGGGCCACCAGCTCGCGGTAGAGGCGGCCAGCCTCCTCGCGGTCCTCCACCAGCACCTTGACCATCACGCTGACGGTCTCGCCGTGGCGGCTCGGGATGTCCTGCCAGCGGCACTCCAGGCCGTCGAAGTTGCCCTCGCTCGCGACGCTTCCGTCCTCCACGCGGCAAAGCGCCGCGGTGGCCGGGTCCTTCATGTACCGGTCGGCGAAGGCCATGCCGCCGCCGGCGAACATGGCCTGCACGTAGTGCTCGGAGACGCGGAAGCGGCCCACCAGGATGTCGGAGCCCGCCTCGCGGATGCGGGCCACCGGCAGGGTGGCGATGCGAAGGTCCAGCCCGAACGACTTCTGCGCCAGTTCCCGCGTGCGCAGGAGCAAGG
>JAIBAS010000379.1 GCA_019695075.1 Promineifilum sp.
AACGGCCAGCGTAGCCCCCGGCCGCCCTCCGTGGCGATCACCACGTCCTGTCGCCGGGCAACGCCGGCCACCAGTACGGGCACGCCCGGCAGCGGGCTGTCGAAGCTGAACGGCACCGGCGCTTCGATGGATGGCCGCAGCGTCTCCAGCGGATAGGCGCGGGCGAAGCCGGTCGAGGTGACGAACAGCAGCCGCTCCGCCTCGCGCACGGCCGTCCAGTCGAGCACGGCGACGACGGCCTCGCGCGAGGCCAGCCGGTAGAGGTTCGCGACGTTCTGGCCGATACCCTGCAGGTCGCGCAGTTGCCGCGCCGACGTGAGCAGGAAGCGGTAGCGGCTGGTGATCAGCAGCAGTTGGCCGTCCGGCGGCAGGCGCACGCCCGCGGCCACGTCCCCTTCGCCCCAGCCCATCTCCACCAGCGCGGCCGCGCCGTCGGCCGGCGCAGCCGGCTCCTCAGCCACCACCACCGCCGCCCGTGACCACTCGCCCTCGCTAACCGGCTTCCCCAGCAGCACGAGCGCGCTCCCCTGCTCCCCTGCCTCCCCGCTCCCCTGCTCCTCCAACACGATCCGCCGCTGCAACAACTCCAGATTGACCGGCCGCACCTTCAGCCGCCCGCCGGTGGGTTCGGGCAGATTGGCGAAGTCGGCCGTCGTGTGGGCCGGCAACTCCACCTCGCCGCGCTCCAGATGGTGAGCGATCACGCCCAGCCCGGCGGTGACGCTGCTGAAGGCGTCGATGCTGCGCACGCGCGCCTCGCCGAAGTGACGGCCGAGCATGTCGTAGAAGGCGGGGATGAGCGCCGAGCCACCGGTGCGGATGACTGTGTCGATCTGCTCCGGCCGCAGGCCCGACCGCTGTACCGTCTCGATCAGGTGATGCTCAATGGCCCGCGTCTCGGCGCGGATGACGTCCTCGAACTCGCCGCGGGTGACGAACTCGCGCACGCTAAAGCCGGGGCCGTCGAGGTGAATCTCCGCGCCGCGCTTGTCCGACAGGGCGCGTTTGGCCGCCTCGACGACGTCGAACATCTTCAGGCCGTAGTTGCTGCTGATCAGGGCCAGTAGGGCCTCGATCTGGTGTTTGTGCTGGGCCGTCTGGGCGATGTCGCGCAGGACTTGGCGGTTCTGGGGCGAGTTGAGTTGCAGGATGGTCTGCCAGTCGTTGAAGCTGTCGTAGATCCACTGCGGCGTCGTCAGGGCCTTGTGGCGCGGGCCGTAGAGGCTGCCCTCGCCGAAGTGGCGCGGCAGCTTGGCGCGGACGAGCTTCTGGTCGAACACATCGCCGGCCACGGGGATGCCGCCGGTGGCCAGGACGCGCGGCCGGTCCTCGCCCAGGCGCATGACGGTGATGTCGAGTGTGCCGCCGCCGAAGTCGAACACCAGCGCGTTCTCCGGCCGGCTCAGGCCGAGGGCGTAGCTGTAGGCCGCCGCCACCGGTTCATATTGCAGGTAGACAGTCTCATAGCCGGCCAGGAAGGCGGCGTGCAGCAGCCGCGCCTCAGCCACGCGGTCGCCGGCGGCGTCGCTGGCCCAGTGGACGGGCCGGCCAAGCACCACCTGGCGCAGCTCGCGCCCCAGCAGATGCTCCGCCCGCGCCTTGGTGACGGTCAGGTAGAGGGCAATGAGCGCTTCCAGCGAATAGTAGAACTGGCCGACGACCGTGCCGGGGTAGTTGACGTCGCGCAGGCCGGTCTTGATCGACAGGAAGAGCCGGCCGGGCGAGAGAGCGTCGGCCCAGGTGTAGACGTCGGTGACGTAGTAGACGCGGTCGGCGATGACCTCCAGCTCGCCGACCCAGATGCGCTGCATCTTGACCGGCCGGTTGAGGTTGTGCTCGTAATAGCGGTCGATGGCTGCCCGGCCGAGGGTGACGGCCTGCTCGTTGGTGACGTAGAGGGCCGTGCGGGCCACGCGCGGGTTGGGCGCGGCCGGGTCGAGGGGCAGCACTTCCACGGCGCGGCCGTCGTAGACGGCCATGCCGCTGTTCGTCGTGCCGAAGTCCATGCCGATGATCATGACGCCATTATAGCAGTGGTCAGTGGTCAGTGGTCAGAAACTCCACTCTGGCCGCTCATCCGCGTCATCAGCGTGCCGTTCTTAACTGCCCGTCATGCCCTCTTCAGCGAGAATCAGCGCTCTTCTCAGCGGCAATCAGCGTGCTATTCTTCGGCCTCATAGACCACCCGCCCATCAAACACCGTCAACCACACCCCCACCTCCGCTATGGCCGCCGGCTCTATCGCGAACAGGTTGTCTGACAACACGACAAGATCGGCGTACTTGCCGGGGGTGATAGAGCCGAAGCGGTCGGCCTTGCCGGATAGGCGCGCCGGCCCCAGGGTGTAGCCCGCGATGGCCTCGGCCACCGTCAGCCGCTCGGCCGGATACCAACCGCCGGCCGGCTGGCCCGTCTCGTCCTGCCGCGTCACGGCGGCGTGGATGCCCAGCAGTGGGTTCAGCGGGGCCACCGGCGCGTCGGAGCCAAAGGCCAGCGCCGTGCCGCGGTCGAGCAGTGACCGGAAGGCGTAGGCCAGGCGCGCCCGCCCGCCCCAGACACGGTCGGCCGTGCGCCAATCGCTCTGCAAATGCACCGGCTGGACGGAGGCGACGATGCCGCTCGGCGCCAGCCGCGCCAGGTCGTCAGGGTGGATGAGCTGGACGTGCTCGATGCGCTGGGGCATGGGCAACGGCGGCGGCCGCCGCGACGCGGTTGCCCCCTGGGTCGTCGCCCATTCGCTCATCACGTCCAGCACCTCGCGCACGGCCCGGTCGCCGATGGCATGCACCGACATGGGGAAGCCGGCCTGGCCGGCGGCGACAGTGGTCTGCCACAGCCTGTCGGCCGGGGTGACGACGATGCCGGTGTTGTCCGGCTCGCCCTCGTAGGCGGCCAGCATCAGCGCCGTGCGCGACCCCATCGCCCCGTCGGCAAACGCCTTGACGTGCCCCAGCCAGAGGTTGTCGTCGCCGAAGCCGGCTTGCAGGCCCAGCCGGGCCGCCTCGGCCACGTAGTCGGCGGCGATGTTGGCGTGGACGCGCAACGACAGCCGCCCCTGCCGCCGCAATGCCTGAAAGAGGCGCAGGCTCTCCGCCCCTTCGCGCTCCACGCGCTGGTCGTGGATGCCGGTCAGGCCCAACCGGTTGGCCTCGGCCACGGTCTCGGCCAGCCACTCGGTCAGCGCGCCCGCGTCCGGTTGGGGGACGACGCGCTCGATGAGGGCGATGGCGTTCCACTCGCTGAACAGGCCTGTCGGCCGGCCGCCGGCGTCGCGGTGGATGTGGCTGTCGGCCGGGTCGGGCGTGGCCGCGGTGACGCCGGCCAGGGCCAGGGCGCGGCCGTTCACCCACCAGGTGTGCATGTCCATGCGCGCCAGGGCCACGGGGTGGTCGGGCACGATGGCGTCGAGCAGGGCCGCCGTCGGCTGCTCGTCCCAGCGGTTGCTGTCCCACCCCCAGCCGAGCAGCCACTCGCCGGGGGCGACAGTGGCGGCGGCCGCGGCCAGCCGGGCGCGCACGGCGTCCAGGTCGCTCAGGCCAAAGAGGCTGACCTGCCGGCGGCGCACGGCCGTGGCCAGCAGGTGGACGTGGGCATCGACGAGGCCGGGCA
>JAIBAS010000615.1 GCA_019695075.1 Promineifilum sp.
CCGATCTCGCCAGCGCCGCGACCGCGGCCACGACCCCGATCAGCAGCAGCCGCAGCAGCCACTCGCTGCGCGGCTCCGCGGTGATGGCGGCGACAGCCGGGAAGGCCAACAAGGCCACGGCTATGGCCAGCCCGCGCGCCAACCAGGTGCGCGCCCGCCCGTTGGGCCACGTTGCCGTCCACAGGGCCAGCAACAGGCCCAGGGTGATCGGCGGCGCGTAGAACCAGTTGCGCCCCGCGCCGACGCCCAGGAACTTGATCCACTCGCCCAGCTCGATGCCGATCAGGCTAAGGCCCGCGCCCGGCCCCGGCAGCCAGACGAGGAAATAAGCAATGAAGATGGCCGTCAACCCCAGGGCCAGCCATTCGCGGCGGGTCGGCCGGGGGAAGCGGCCGGCAGTGGTGGTGCCCATCGTCAACGTGGTCTGGCGATTGGCACTATCGCCCGCGGCGCTCCAGCCGCCGCGCTTGCCGTTGCGCCCCTTCCTCGAAGAGTTGGCGCTCCTCGTCCGTCTCCAACAGCAGCGGTGGCACGTCGGCCGGCCGGCCGCGCTCGTCGAGGGCCACGTAGACGAAGTAGGCGGTGTTGGTGTGCGTCACCCGGCTCGACATCAGCTCCTCGGCCGTCACCAGGATGCGCGTTTCCATCGATGTTCGCCCCACCCAGGTGACCTCGGCGTGGACGGTCAGCAGGTTGCCGATGTTGACCGCCGAGTGGAAGCTCATCGAGTCGACGGCGACGGTGACGACCGGCCGGCGAGAGTGTTTCATCGCCGCGTAAGCGCCGGCCTCGTCGCACAGGCGCATGATGATGCCGCCGTGGACGTTGCCGAGCACGTTGGCCATGTCAACGCCCATCGGCTGAGTAAAGGTCATTCGCGATTCGCTAACTCTGCGTCCGTTCATCCTCTTGTCCCACCGTCTCCCGGGCCAGGGTCATCAGAAAGCGCCGGTCGTCCTCGTCGAGGGCGGCCGTCAACAGCAGATCGGGCCGGCGTTGCCACGTCCGGCGCAGCGCTGCTTCGCGCCGCCAGCGAGCGATGCGCCCGGCGTGGCCGGAACGCAGCACAGCCGGCACGTCCCAGCCGCGAAACGACACCGGCCGGGTGTAGTGCGGCCCCTCCAGCAGGCCCATCGCAAAGCTGTCGCGCGCGGCGGCGTGTTCGTCGCCCAGGACGCCGGGCACGTGGCGGGCCACGGCGTCGATGAGCACCAGGGCGGCCAGCTCGCCGCCGGTCAGAACGTAGTCGCCGATAGAGATCTCGTCATCGACGAGGTGCTGGCGCACGCGCTCATCGACGCCCTCATATCGCCCGCACAGCAGTAACAGCCACGCCGCGCCGGCCAGCTCTTCGGCCAGCGCCTGGGTCAGCGGGCGGCCCTGGGGCGACAGCAGGATGCGCCGCGGCCCGGGCGACGCCCCGCCGATGACCGCCTCGGCCGCGGCGAAAATCGGCTCCGGCTTCAGCACCATGCCGCCGCCGCCGCCAAACGGAGGTTCGTCGGTCACGCGGTGGCGGCCGGCGGCGTGGTCGCGGATGTTATGAATGCCAATGGCGATCAGCCCCGCGACCTGGGCGCGTTGCAGGATGCTCTCGTCCAGATAGGCCGAGAACATGGCCGGAAAGAGGGTCAGAACGTCGATGCGCATGGTGCGTGGCGGCGCGGAAGAGCGCCGAGTCTGAGTATCAGGGCGAAGCCGGGCGCTGTCAAGCGAAAGGGCAATGGCCGATTGACAAGAACCGGCGCGCGGCACACAATTAGCGTTACATGCGTATCCTGATTACCGGAGCCAACGGCCAGCTCGGCATCGCCCTGCAGCGGGCGCTGGGCGACCACGACCTGACCCTCATCGACCTGCCGGAGGTGGACATCACCGACCGCGAAGCGCTGGCGGCCGTTTTCGCCGCTGCCGGGCCGGAGCTTGTCGTCCACTGCGCTGCCTACACCGACGTCGACGGCTGCGCCCGCAACCCGGAACTGGCCTATCGCGTCAACGCCACCGGCACGCAGAACGTCGCCCTGGCCTGCCAGAGCGCCGGCGCGGCTCTGGTACACATCAGCACCAACGAAGTCTTCGCCGGCGACGAGCCGGGCGGCTATGAGGAGTGGATGCCCCTCGCGCCGCGCAACCCGTATGGCCGCTCCAAGGCCGCCGCCGAGGCGCACGTCCGCGCCCTGCTCGGCCGCGCCTACATCGTCCGCACAGCCTGGCTCTATGCCCCCGGCGGGCGCAACTTCATCCACGCCATCCTGCGGCGCGCCCGCGAGACGGGCACGGTGCGCGTCGTCACCGACGAAGTGGGCAACCCGACGTACGCTCCCGACCTGGCCGCGGCCATTGCCCAACTGATCGCCACCAGGCAATACGGCACGTACCACTTCGTCAACAGCGGCGCGTGCTCGCGCTGGGCCTTCGCCAACGAGATCTTGCGCCAGGCCGGCGTGGCGGCCACGAACGTGCCCATCCTCAGCAGCGCCTATCCGCGGGCCTCCACGCCGCCGCCCTTCGCCGCGCTGCACAACCGCGCCGGCGCGGCTCTGGGCATCACCCTGCGGCCGTGGCCGGAGGCGCTGGCCGACTATCTGCGCGACAGCACGTGAACACACTCGCATCGCCCCGCGTCTCGGTCATCATCCCGCACTGGAACGGCCGCCACCACCTCGACGACTGCCTCAACGCCCTACGCCGCCAGACCTTTGCCGACCACGAGGTCATCCTGGTGGACAATGGCTCCACCGATGGCTCGCAGGCCTACGTGCGCGAGCGCTTCCCAGAGGTGCGGCTGGTGGAGATGGGCCATAACAGCGGCTTCACCGGCGCGGGCAACGCCGGCTATGCCGCCAGCCGGGGCGAGTTCGTCTGCCTGCTGAACAACGACACCGAGGCCGACGCCAACTGGCTGGCGGCCATCGTCGAGGTCTTCGACCGCCGGCCGCGCGTGGGTGTTGTGGCCAGCAAGATGCTGCTCTTCGACCAGCGCGACCACTTCCACACCGCCGGCGACTTCTACCGCGTCGACGGCATCCCCGGCAACCGCGGCGTCTGGCAGGCGGACTGCGGCCAGTATGACCGCGAGGAGCCGGTCTTCAGCGCCTGCGGCGGTGCGGCGGCCTACCGGCGGCAGATGCTGGCCGAGATCGGCTTTCTGGACGACGCCTTCTTTTTCTCCTGCGAAGATATCGACCTCGCCTGGCGGGCGCATCTGGCCGGCTGGGAGGTGCGCTATACGCCGGCGGCGGTCGTCTACCACAAGCTCAAGGCCTCCGGCGGCAGCGGCGTCGTCGGCAGCTACCACGACGGCCGCAACTTCCTCTACGTCATCTGGAAGAACTACCCCACCCGCCTGCTGCGCCAACACGCCGGCGACATCCTGCGCGCCCAGTTACACATCACCGGCGAGGCCCTGCGCGCCTGGCGCGGGGCGGCGGCGCGGGCGCGCTTGCGCGGGCAGTTGGCCGGCCTGCTGGCGCTGCCGCGCCTGTTGCCGGCGCGTCGCCACATCCAGGCCACGCGCCGCATCGACGATAGCACCCTGGTCGCCCGCCTGACGCCGATTGACGCCGCCCGGCTGGACGGGTAAACTTGACCCTTGCGCCGGGAGAC
>JAIBAS010000209.1 GCA_019695075.1 Promineifilum sp.
CCAGATCAGCCAGGCGGTGAAGGCCGTGGCGTTGGCCATCGGGAAGAAGAGCGGCCGGAATGAGTTCGGCTCTATCTATGGAGAATTGTACCGGAAGTTCGGGATCGCTGGCTATAAGCAGCTGCCGGCGCGGCGGTTTCAAGAGGCGATGCGGTTTCTGGCGGAGTGGCATGAAAGTGTGACTGGAGGGCCGTTGCCGTTCTAGAGCCGCCGCTTAAGGGGAGGCGCGCTTAGAGAGACAGTGACGGCCCTAGAGCGAGTGAATCCGCTCGGCGAGGATGTTCACCACATGCCCTTCGCGCTGGACTGTGCCTTCGACGAGGAGCAGAAGTTGGCTGTGAATGGCGTGCCGGTACCGGTTGTACACAGGCGGCCGGACAATCACGTTAATCATCCCGTCTTCGTCCTCCAGGGTGAGAAAGTGAAACCCCTTGGCCGTGGGCGGCGATTGGTGGACGACCAGAAGGCCGGCCACGCGCACGCTCGCGCCGTTGGGGCACGAGGCCAGGTCGCTGCTACCCATAATGTGGCGTTGTTGCAAGGCTGCGCGGTGGTGGGTCATGATGTGGTCGCCCGGCGACAGACCGAGGGCGGTCTGTTCGGCCAGCATGGCGTCGCTGGATGAGAGTGGGGGCAGGGAGACAGGAGTGGGGGCGATGACCAGATCAAGCACATCCTCCTGAAGCGAGAGCGTCCCCAGTTCCCAGAGTAGTTGGCGGCGGGGAACACCCCAAGTATCCATCGCGCCGGACAGTATGAGATTTTCGACGCCGTTGCGGCCGATTCGGGTGCGACGGCAGAAGTCGTCGAGCGAGGCAAACGGCCGCTCGGCGCGGGCGGCGAGAATTGCTTCGATATGTGCTTCGGCCAGGCGCTTGACGTAGTTGAGGCCCAGCCGGATGCCGGCCGCCTCAATGCTACACGTTGGCCGGCTGAGATGAACGTCGACGGGTAGCACGGGTATCCCCTGGCGTCTCAGCTCGTTGGTCAGAACGGCCGCGTTCCAGAAGCCCATCGGCTGGTTGTTGAGCAGAGCCGCGTAGAACGCCCGCGGGTGGTATAGCTTGAGCCAGCCGGACTGATACACCAGAACGGCGAAGGCGCTGGCGTGGCTCTTGGCGAAGGAGTAGCCGCCGAAAGCAAGCAGTTGTTGGAACACAGCCTCGGCCACATCGGCGGCCACGTCGTTGGCCGCGGCCCCGGCCAGAAAGGCCGCCCGGAACTTCCCAAGCTGCTCGGTGGCCTGCTTGGCCCCCAACGCGCGGCGGAGCTGCTCCCCCTGGCCGGGCGTGAATCCGGCCATGTCGCGGGCCACCTTCAGGACTTGCTCCTGGAACAGGATGACGCCGAGCGTCTCCTTAAGGGCCGGTTCCAGCGAGGGGTGTAAGTACGTTACCGACTCGATTGCCTGTCGGCGGCGCAGATAGGGATGGACCATGTTGCCCTGAATCGGCCCCGGCCGGATCAGGGAGATGGACACGATGAGGTCGTCGAAGCAGTGGGGCTTGAGCCGGGGGAGCACCTGCGCCTGCGCCCGCGATTCGACCTGAAAGACGCCGATGGTGTCGGCCTCGGCGATCATCCGGTAGACGGCTGGGTCGGTAAAGGTCAGGTTGTCGATGTCAGGCGCAGCGCCGTCGGTCTCGGCGATCAGGGCCACGGCGTCGCTGATAGCCGACAGCATCCGCAAACCCAACACGTCTATCTTGACCAGCCCGGCGTCCTCCAGCCCCTCCTTGTCCCACTGCACCACGACGCGGCCGGCCATCGTCGCCGGCTCGGCCGGCAGGCGGCCCATGAGCGGCGCGCCGGTGATCACCATCCCGCCGGAGTGGATGCCCAGATGGCGGGGGAAGCCTTCGATTTGGCTCCCCAGTTCCAGCAGGAGCTTCAAGGTCGATTGTTCGGCCGCGTCTTCCAGGACAGCCGAATCTCCATGCTCAACCGCGTGAACGGCCGTGGCGACCACGTGCGGGGCCAACCCCAGCGCCTTGCCGATGTCGCGAATAGCGCTGCGGGTGCGAAAGGTGACGAAGGTGCAGGCCATCGCCGCATGGTCGGGGCCGTAGGTGCGATAGAGGTACTGGATGACCTCCTCGCGGCGCTGGGCGTCGAAGTCAACGTCAATATCGGCATGGCTGCCATGCTCGGCGCGGCGCTCGTCGGACAGGAAGCGCTCGAAGACGAGGTTCTGGGCGATAGGATCGACGGGGCTGATATAGAGCAGGTAGGCGACCAGCGAGTTGGCGGCCGAGCCGCGCCCCTGGCAGCGAATGGCACTTTCTCTGGCGAAGCGAACGATGTCCCAAACGATCAGGAAGTAGTTCGACAGGCCGGCCCGCTCGATGACCTCCAGCTCATGGGCCAGTTGCTCGTGCACCGGGGCAGGGGCGTCGCCGTAGCGCCGGTGTAGAGCCTCGTGGCACAGGCGACGCAGGTAGGCCTCAGCGCTCATGCCGTGGGGTGTCGGGAAGGCGGGCAGGTCTTGCAGGCCATAGGCCAGTTCAAACCGGCAGCGTTCGGCGATGGCGAGTGTATTGGCCAGGGCCTGGGGGTGGTTGGGGAAGAGGGCGGCCATCTGCGCGGCCGGCTTCAGGCAATACTCCGCGTTCGTGCGGCGCAGATGGATGGAGGCATCGAGCGTCGTCAGGTGGCGGATGCAGACGAGCACGTCCTGGAGCCGACGCCGGGCCGGCACGTGGTAGTGGACGTTGTTGGTGGCGACGCAGCCCAGCTTGAGGTAGCCGGCCAGGGCGGCCAGGCGACCGGTGAGCCGGTTGTCGTCGGGCAGGAGGTGGCGTTGCAATTCAATATAGAAGTGGTTTCGGCCGAAGAGACGCAGGTAGCGGCGGGCGGCGGTAACGGCCGCCTGGCGGTTCCCGTCGCGCAACAAACGTGAGGCTATCTCGCCCTGGCGGCAACCGGACAGGGCGATGAGGCCGGTGGTGCAGCCGGTCAACTCCGCGACCGGTAACGCGGCCTGGCCCTTGGGGGTGTTGGCCCGGGCGCGACTGATGAGGTAGCAGAGGTTGTGCCAGCCGGCCTGGTTCTCGACAAGGAGCGTCAGATGGTGGGTGTCATCGGGGGTGTCGTTGAACAGCGTCAGCTCCGCGCCCAGGATGGGTTGGATGCCGTGCTCGCGGGCGGCGCGGATAAAGCGCGGCGCGGCGTAGACGGCGTCGTGGTCGGTCAATGCCAGGGCGGGCAGGCCCAACTCGGCCGCGCGGGCAACCAGCTCTTCGGGGTGGCTGGCGCCGTCCAGGAGGCTGTAGTTGGAGTGGCAGTGCAGCTCGGCGTAACCGGGCCGGGGGTCGCTCAGTCGTAGAGCCGCTGGAGGTACCATGCGCCGGTTTGCAGGTCTTGATAGATGATGATGAGCAGGCCGGTGGTCGTCGCCAGCTTGAAGTAGTCGCGGGCGACGGGCGCGCCGCGCCACCAGTCCACGTCGACGCGCCAGCGCTTGGCGACTTCGGCCACGCCGTGGGTCTGTCCTTGCCAGGTGATGCGGTCGGGTACTGCTGAACCGTTCTGGGAGACGACGATGGGAACGCCTTTAGGCCAGAGCCGGGTCATGGGCCAGTGACTCTAACTGATAG
>JAIBAS010000089.1 GCA_019695075.1 Promineifilum sp.
CTTGCCGCGCAGCACCAGCCGCGTGGCCGCGCCGCCGCCGCGCACCGGGACGACCAGCGTCGTCGCATACAGCCCGCCCGTCGTCTGGCCGATGCGCTGCGACAGGCGCACGAAATCTTCGGCCGCCGTGCCCATCTGCGTCAGGGCGCGGCCGAACAGGGGCACATAGGGCAGCAACTCGGCCGGCAGCGGGCGCAGGTCGAGAGCCAGGTCGAGGTAGACGATGCCGTTGGTGAACAGGTCGTGGCTCAGCACGCGCGCCCCGGCCAGTTCGTGCTCGGCCAGGGGGATGGGCTTGTGGCGCGGTTCCAGGTCGGCGCGGCGCAGGCTGGGCAGCAGGGCGAGGACTTCCGGCGGGTCGGGCGTCTCCTGGCGGCGCTTCAGGTCAGCGGCCTGGTCGATGACCGCGGCGGCCTCCTCGTCCGACATGGCCGCCCGCGCCTGGGCCAGCCGTTCGGCCTCGGCCTCGCTCTGCCGCCGGGCCAGATCCGCGTCCGGCTCCAGCACAACGGTGACGCGGTGGGGGTTGTCGAGCAGATGGTGGCGGATGAGGCGGCTCAGGTAGGTCGGGTCGGCCGCCAGAGCCTCCCGGAACGCCGCCAACGGCGCTTCGAAAGCCAGCGGGGCGAGCGGGTCGCGGTCGTGGAGCCAGGTGTTGAGCGACCGCAGCAGCAGCGACAGGCCGCGCGGGGCGCGGCCGGTGTTGTTCTCGCGCCGGCGGAACTCGATGGTGTTCAGCGCCGCGACGATCATGGCCGGGTCGAGGCCGTCGCGGGCCAGGTCGGCCAGCGTGTCCAGGATGAGCGGCTCGACGCGGTCGATGTCGGCCACGGCCACGCCTTTCAGCCCGGCCGAGAAGGTCGTCTGCCGCGTGCCCGTGGAAAAGCCGCCCAGCACGTCCTCGCCCAGGCCGCTATCAATCAGCGCCTTGCGCAGCGGCGAGGCGGGTGTGTCCACCAGGGCGTAGGACAGGATGCTGAGGGCCATGATCAGCGCCGTGTCGTTGTATTCCGGCAGCAGCCAATTGACCTCGACAAAGGCGCGCGGCGCGGCCCCGTCGCCGTCGGCCGCCGCCCCGGCGCCGTAGGGAAAGCGCGCCGTCCGGGGCGCGTCGAAGGCGGGCTGGATGGCGATGGCGCTGTCCACCTCGGCGCGGTCGAAGGGGGCCAGGTAGGCGTCCATCCGTCGCAGCCGCTCCGTCGGGTCGTCGTCGCCATAGAAGAAGAGGCGGGCGTTGGAGGGGTGGTAGTGGGTCTGGTGGAAGGCGCGGAACTGCTCGTAGGTCAGGTCGGGGATGACCGCCGGGTCGCCGCCGCTGTCGACGCCATAGGTGGTGTCGGGGAAGAGCGCTTGCCGGCTGAGGCGGCCGAGCAGCCCGTCGGGCGAGGCGTAGGCCCCCTTCATCTCGTTGAAGACGACGCCCTTGTAGGTCAGCGGGCCGTCGGCGGCGTCCAACTCGTAGTGCCAGCCTTCCTGGGCCAGCTTCTCCGGCGTCATCAGCGGGTGGAAGACGGCGTCGGCATAGACATCGAGCAGGTTGTAGAAGTCTTGCAGGTTGGTACTGGCCGCCGGGTAGACCGTCTTGTCAGGGTAGGTCATGGCGTTGATGAACGTCGCCAGCGAGCCTTTGACCATCTCGAAGAACGGGTCCTTGAGCGGGTACTTTTCCGAACCGGCCAGGACGACATGCTCCAGGATATGGGGCAGGCCGGTCGAGTCGGCCGGCGGTGTGCGGAAGGCAATGCCGAAGACCTTGTTCTCGTCGTCGTTCTCCAGCGACAGCAGTTCCGCCCCAGTGCGCGCGTGCCGCCACAGGCGCGCTTGCGTGTTCAGTTCGGGGATGCTCGCCTCGCGAACGAATTCAAAGCCATGCAGGGTGGTCATTGTCGTCTCCTAGTAGGGACTAGGGGTTAGGGAATAGGGGCTAGGGAAGAACCTTCTTCCCCTAGCCCCTAGCCCCTAGCCCCTAGCCCCTATTCCCTAGCCCCTATATTGAGAAAGTTTTGCAAGATGCGCTTGCCGTGCTCGGTCAGGATGCTCTCCGGGTGGAACTGGACGCCGGCGACGGGGAACTCGCGGTGTTGCAGGCCCATCACCTCGCTGTCGCGCGTGAAGGCGGTGACGACCAGCGCCTCCGGCAGCGGCTCCTCGACAATGAGGGAGTGGTAGCGCGTGGCTGTGAAGGGGCTGGGCACGCCGTTGAACAGGCCCTGGCCGTTGTGGTAGACGCTGGAGGTCTTGCCATGCATCAACCGCGGCGCGCGCGAGACAACGCCGCCATAGACCTGGCCCATGCACTGATGTCCCAGACAAACGCCCAGTATCGGCGTCGTCGGCCCAAAGCGGCGGATGACCTCGTTGGAGATGCCGCCATCGTCGGGCGTGCCTGGGCCAGGGCTGATGACGATGTGGGTCGGCCGCAGCGCGGCGATCTCGTCGAGGCTGATCTCGTCGTTGCGATAGACCCGCAACTCCGCCCCCAATTCGCCCAGGTATTGCACCAGGTTGTAGGTGAATGAATCGTAGTTGTCGATGACCAGAACCATCATTGTCCTCCCACTATTGCAGCGTAATGACCACAATCTGAAACGCCGACGCCCCTCCACTGACCTCGCGCACCTTGACCGACAGCGACGTAGCCCCCAGCGGCAAGACGTAGCCCGTCTCCGCGCCACCGGGGCCGCTATAGTTGGCCGTCGTCAGCAGCACCCCGTCCGCGCCCATGATGTCCAGGGCAATGTCGGACAGGTCGGACGGGTCGGCCACGGCGATGACCGGCCGCGCCCCGTTCGAGGCGACGGTGAAGACCTTCTCCGTGCCCGCGTCCAGCGCCTCAGCCTGCTGGATGGCCACGCCGGGCGCGGGCGTGGTCAGGTCAAAGAGATGGGCGACGAAGCTGCCCTCTCTTGAGACGGCGCGGACGACGAACGTATAGAGGCCGGCGCTCTCCGGACTGAGCACCAGGATTTCCGGCCGCCCGGCCAGAGCGTTATCGGCCGCGGCCAGCGCCGTCACGCCTTCGGGCGTCGTCTGGCCGCTCAGGTCGCCGCTATAGGCCGCCAGGGCCACGTCCAACTCGTTCTGCGGCTCGACGAAAAGGATAATCGGCTCAAACGGCCGCCCCTGCACCAGATAGCTGTGGGCGGCGCCGGCGGCCAGCGTCGAACCGTCCACCTGGCCGGGGCCGAAGATGCTGCCGGTCGCCGGCGGGGATGCCGCGACGGTGACCGTCGCTTCCGCTGTGGCCGCTGCCGTCGCCGCGGCCGTGGGCGACGCCGCGACGACCGTATCCGTGGCGACGCTGGCCGCCGTTGGCGAGGCTTCCAGTGACGGCGCGGCCGTCGCCGTCTTATTGAAAATGAAAGTCATATTCATATGGAGCCGCCGTGAACGCAGCCCGATGGTGGAGCCTCGACCCGCAGCTCGGGCTCCCGATGATCGACCCGGGCGCCTGGGTCGGCGCCCTCCCCGCCGCGAACCCTTTGCTCGTGTCCACCTTCGCGGACGGCGCCTCGCTGGCGGCCACCGGATCGGCGCGAAGCGTGATCACCGCCGTGACCGGGGCGCCGCCGCTGCGCGCCGCCGCGTGGG
>JAIBAS010000509.1 GCA_019695075.1 Promineifilum sp.
GTGGTAACGACCTGTTGCTCGCCCGGCCGCGTCACCTCGTAGCGCCAATCGCGGCCGACGGCGACCAGCGGCGCGCCTCGCTCGGCGGCGAGGCCCTCCAGCGTGGCCAGCGCCTCCGGCGGTTGCGGCGCGACGACCACCGGCACGCCCGTCTTGATGATGCCGCCCTTCTCGAAGGCGATCTCGGCCAGCGTGTTGCCCAATAGCTGGGTGTGGTCGAGGCTCAGACTGGTGATGACGGCCACGTCCGGCAGCAGCACGTTGGTGGCGTCCAGCCGCCCGCCCAGGCCCACCTCGACGACGGCGGTGTCCACACCGGCGGCAGCGAAGTAGTCGAAGGCCAGCGCGGTGACGATCTCGAACCAGGTGATGCCCGGCGTCTGCTCCACGGCCGGGCGCACGCGGGCCATTGATTCGACGAACGCCGCCTCGGAGATGCGGCCGTCGGCGTCGTCGGGCGTCAGGATGCGGATGCGCTCGCGGAACTCGCGCAGGTGGGGCGAGGTGTAGAGGCCGACGCGCAGCCCGGCCAGGCGCAGACAGGCGGCCGACATGGCCGCCACGGAGCCTTTGCCCTTCGTGCCGGCGATGTGGATGGACGGGAAGCGCTTGTGCGGGTCGCCGAGCAGGGCCAGCAACCGCCGCGGCCGATCGACGTCGATCTTGGCCGCCTGGTAGCGATCGAGGGACTTATGCTCGAAGTTGATGAAGCTGTAGAGATAATCGAGGGCGCGTTGATACGACTCCATGAGTGTATTGTACCGTAACCACCCGGCCCTGTCCCTGCTTTGACAAGGCCGCCGCCGCTGCTACACTCGCCCATCGAGGCACGCCATCATGTCAACACTCGTCAATATCCACCACGCGCTGTCCAACACGGCGTGGCTGTTTTTCCTGATTCTGGGGCTGTGGGGGCTATTCCGCGCCATCCGCGGCCAGTCGGTCAACGCCAACTATCTCGGCGCGGCGTTCATCGGCCAGCTCATCTTCGTGGCCCAGGCGGTCATGGGCGGCATCCTCTGGCTGGGCGGCGGCAGCGCACAGATAGCGCGGCCGGAAATTCACCTGCTCTATGGCGTCTTCGCCCTGATCTTCCTGCCGTTCATCTACGTCTCCGTCCTGCGCGGCGACGACACCAACCGGGCGCAGTGGGTGCTGGCCTTCACGACGCTGTTCCTGTTCGGCATCGCCCTGCGGTCGATCACGACGTCGATCTGAAAGACAACCGGCCGACTAGGGGCTAGGTGGTAGGGGGTAGGGGCTAGGGAAGAGCGCTCTGCCCTAGCCCCTACCCCCTAGTCGGCCGGCGTCGCCATCGGTAGGGCCGGCGGCACGGGGGCGGCGGGGTGTTGGCCGCCCTCCTGCTCCAGCGCAGCCAGCGAGCGGAAGAAGAAGCCGCTGACGCCAATGGCCAGCGTCACCAGCCCGCCGATCAGAAACCACGTTCGCACGCCGATGACGTCGGCCAGCGGCCCGGCCAGCGCCAGGCCAAGAGGCATCATCGCCGTCGCCGCGCTGCTGAGCAGCGTGAAGACGCGCCCCTGCATGGACGGGTCAACCGTGGCCTGCATGACGGCCATGAGGGGGCCGTTGGTGATGGCCGACATCATACCCATCAGGCCCATCGCCACGACCGCCAGCGGGAAGAGCGACGCCGGCACAAGGCCGATCATGAGAACGCCCAGCCCCAGGCCGACAAGGCCCACCAGCGACGTGAAGATGCGCCGCTTGAAGCCGCCCCACGCGCCCAGCAACAGCCCGCCGGCGATCACGCCGACGCCCAACCCGGCCTCCAGCGCGCCCAGATGCCAGGCCGTGCCCTGGAAGTGGCCCTGCACCAGCAGCGGCAGGAAGCTCGTCGATGGGGCCAGCACCAGATTGATGAACGTGGCCATGACCATCAGGATGAGCAGGCCGCGCCAACCGAGGACGTAGCGCAGGCCGGCGCGCAAGTCGGCCCAGTATTGACGGGCGGCCGAGTTGTGGGTTGCTTCGTCGGCGGCGTGGCGCGGCTGGGGCACGTGGACCAGCAGGACGGTCGTGATGGCGATGACCGCCGTGACGATGTCGATCATTAGCACGCCTTGCAGCGGCAGCAGTTGCAGCAGCAATGCGCCCAGCGGGGCCGAGATGACGCTCATCCCGCCGTTGAGCATCTGGTTGAGGCCCTGGACGCGCGTCAGATAGGCCTCCGGCACCATCAGCCCGGTCGATGCCGTCATCGCCGGGCCGTGGAACGTGCCGCCCACGGCGCGAACGAAGAGGATGACGTAGACATGCCACGTTTCGGCCAGGCCCAGCCAGAACAGAACGGCCAGCGCCGCCGTGGCCAGCGCCACCGCGCCGTCGGCGATGATCATCGTCCAGCGCCGATTCCAGCGATCCACCAGCGGGCCGACGAAGGGACCGAGAACCACCTGGGGAGCGATGCCCACGATGGAGGCGATGGCCAGAACGGTGGCCGAGCCGGTCTGCTGCGTCAGCCACCAGATGAGCGCGAACTGCACCAGCTGGCTGCCCAGCAGCGAAAACACCTGTCCGACCCATAGGGTCAGGAAGGGGCGCATCGAGCGCGCCCTTGTCAAGGATTCGTCCATCGTCAACCTCGTCATCCCCCGCCTTTCGGATTTCTAGCCACAGTCTACATTTTCTTTTGATAAATGTCAATAATCTTAATAGCAATATCAATACTTTTTATTACTTGCTGACTGTTGCTTTTGGCGCTGCCGGCAGCGCGAGGAGCCACCCAGATACCAACCACACGCAAGCGGTGGGCCTGTTTTGTGTTATACTCCGTGGTCGATTATGAGACTCAAGAACGCTAAAGAACTCGCCCGGATGCGCGCGTCCGGCCGGCTCGTCGCCGAATGTTTCGACATCCTTCAGGACAGCATCCGCCCCGGCATCTCGCTCAAAGCGCTGGATCGCCTGGTCGAAGAACACATCTACAAGCAAGGCGCGGAGACACTCTACAAAGGCTACCGCGGCCGCGGCCGGGAGCACCCGCCCTTCCCCGGCGTCATCTGCGCTTCGGTCAACCACGAGATTTGCCACGGCCTGCCCGATGAGCGCATCCTCCACGAGGGGGATGTGGTCGGCATCGACATCGGTCTGCGCTACAAGGGCTTCTGCGGCGACGCCTGTGTCACCTACCCCGTCGGCCAGGTGTCGCCGGAGGCGGAGCGCCTGCTGGCCATCGGCCGCGAAGCGCTGCGGCGGGGCATCGAGGTGGCGCAGTACAACTACCACCTCAACGACATCGGCCGGGCCATCGAGGGCTACGCCGATACCCAGGGCGTCACCGTCGTCCACGAGTGGGGCGGACACGAGATCGGCCGCGCCCTGCACGGCGACCTGTCCGTGTCCCACATCCGCCAGCCCGGCACGGGGCCGCGCCTCATCCCCGGCATGACCTTCACCATCGAGCCGATGATCAACGCCGGCACGCACGAATGGCTGATGCTGCCCGACGGCTGGACGGTCATCACCGCCGATGGCCGGCTCTCGGTGCAGTTCGAGCACACCATCGCCATCACCCCCAACGGGCCGGACATCCTGAGCCGCCTCTAGAGCCGACCGCACCCGTGCTGCCCTATCTCCTTCGCGGCCTCATTTTGGGGAGCACCGCCGCCGTGCAGCCCGGCCCCTTCCAGGCCTTCCTGCTGTCACTGGTGGCCCGCGATGGCTGGCGGCGCGCCCTGCCGGCTGTCCTGGCCCCGCTGGTCAGCGACCCGCCCATCGTCGCGCTGGTGTTGGTGGTGCTGACGCGCCTGCCGGAGCGCTGGCTGGCCGTGCTCCAGATAGGCGGCGGCGTCTTTCTGCTCTATCTCGGCTGGGGCGCATGGCGGGCGTTCCGCCAGTGGACGGCCAGCGACACGACCAGCGCGCCGGCCCGCGGCCGCGCCCTGACGGCGATTCTCAAAGCCGCGGTCATGAACGCCCTCAGCCCGGGGCCATACCTGTTCTGGGCGACCATCAGCGGCCCCATCCTCGTGGCCGGCTGGCGCGAGCGGCCGGCGCTGGGGCTGGCCTTTCTGCTGGGCTTCTACGTGGCTCTGATCGGCGGCATGGCCCTGTTCGTCCTCGTCGCCGGGCTGACCGGCCGTATTGACCCGCGTCTCAACCGCGGCCTGGCCGCCTTTGCCGTTGTCGCCCTGTTCGGCTTCGGTCTCTACCAGCTCATCACCGGCGCGCGCGCCCTGGCCGGGGTCTGAGGCGGCAACAAAAAGCGGCGCGGCCCGCCGTCGCCGGGGAGCCGCGCCGCGCATTCATTCGCCAGAACGCTCGCCGCTAGACGACGATGTTAACCAACTGCCCGCGGATGATGACGCGCTGGGGCGTTTTGCCGTCCAGCCAACGGCTGACCTTGTCCGACGCCAGGGCAATGGCGCGCAGTTCCTCGTCCGGCAGCCCGGCGGCCACGTCGATGCGGTCGCGGGTCTTGCCATTGATCTGCACGATGAGGCTGATCATCTCCTCGCGGGCCACGTCGTCGTCCCATTCCGGCCAGGGCTGGTGGTGGATGCTATAGGGCAGGCCGCGCCGCGCCCATAGCTCCTCGGTGATGTAAGGCGACACCGGCGCCAGCAGCAGCAGCAGCGACTCGACCGCTTCTTCCCAGGCGGCGCGGTTGGCCCGCCCCTCGCGCTGGGCGACGACGACGGTGTTACGCAGCTCCATGATGGCCGCCACGGCAGTGTTGAACGAGAAGTCCTGCAAGTCCTGCGTCACCTTGCGGATGACCTGGTGGGTCTTGCGCCGCAGCGCGCGCGAGGCGGTGTCGTCGTCGCCGTCTGCATACTGCGCCTGGGCGATTTCCCAGACATCCTGCAACAACCGCTGCGGCCCCTTGATGCCCTCATAGTTCCACGGCCCGCCCTGGTCCCACTTGGCGAAGAACATCAGGTAGGCGCGCACCGTGTCCGCGCCATACTGGGCCACCAGCTCGTCGGGGTTAACGACGTTGCCCTTGCTCTTGGACATGCGCTGGACTTCCAGGTGATGGCGCAGCTGGTTGACGTTGTTGTCGCCCTCGATGCTGGGGATGGCGACGACGGCCGTGGGCGACACCTCGACGGTGAACAGCTCGTCGCCAACATCGATGGTGAGCACGTTCTCGGTGCGCTTCATGATCTCGCCGACGACCTCGTCGTTGCGCCGGCCGGCGGGTCGTGTGCCTGGGGCGATGACCTCAACGTGGCGGGCGATCATCTTGCTGCCCGTCACCTCGCCGTAGGCGACAATGACATCGCCCTTGCGCTCCGCGCCCAGAATCTGGCCCTGGTTACGCAGGGCCATCATCGGCTCATCGAACTGGCCTTCGGGGTCGCGGCCGTGGGCGATCATGGCGCGCTTCGTCTCCGCGAACATGCCCAGGTCGCGCATCACCTTGGTGAAGAAGCGCGTGTAGAGCAGGTGCATCGTGGCGTGTTCGGCCCCGCCGGTGTAGACATCGACCGGCAACCAGTAGGCCGCCTCCTCCGGGTCGAACGGGCCGCGGTCGTAGTTGGGACTCAGATAGCGGTACTGATACCAGGAGGAGCACATGAAGGTGTCCATCGTGTCCGTCTCGCGGCGGGCAGGCTGGCCCTCGGCGTCGGTGGCGTTCAGGAAGCCCTCGTGGTGGCGCAGTGGGCTTTGGCCGGTGGGCATGAACTCGACATCGTCGGGCAACAGCACCGGCAATTCGTCGTCGGCAACCATCTCAATCGTCCCGTCGGCGCAGAACAGGGCCGGGATGGGCGCGCCCCAGTAGCGCTGCCGGCTGATGAGCCAGTCGCGTAGGCGGTAGTTGATCGACTGGCCGCCGACGCCGTGCTCGGCCAGCCAGCCGGTCACGGCGGCGATGGACGGGTTGGCGAAGCCCTTGGCGGCGGTGACGGCCGTGCCGTCGAATTCGGCGCTGTTGACCATGACGCCCGGCCCGACGTAGGCCGCGGCCATCGTCGCCCCGTCGAGGCGCTCGCCCTCCGGCTGGATGACCGGGATGATCTCCAGGCTGTACTTACGGGCGAAATCAAAGTCGCGCTGGTCGTGGGCGGGCACGGCCATGATCGCCCCGGTGCCGTAGGTGCTGAGGACGTAGTCGGCGATCCAGACCGGGATGCGCGCGCCGTTGACCGGATTGATGGCGTAACCGCCGGTGAAGACGCCCGTCTTCTCGCGACTCTCCGACAGGCGCTCGATCTCCGTCGTGCGCGCGGCCTGCGCGCGGTAGGCTTCCACGGCGGCGCGCCGCCCGACGCTGGTCAGCTTGTCCACCAGGGCATGTTCCGGGGCCAACACCATGAAGGTCGCCCCCCAGAGTGTGTCCGGCCGCGTTGTGAAGACCTCGATCGGGTCGCCGGACTCACTGGTGAAGACGACGCGCGCGCCCTCGCTGCGGCCGATCCAGTTTGTCTGCATCAGCTTAACCGGCTCAGGCCAGTCGACCGGCGAGAAGTCCAGCATCTCCTCGGCGTATTTGGTGATGCGGAAGAACCACTGCTCCATCATCTTCTGGACGACGGGCTGGCCGGTGCGCTCGTCCTTGCCATCGATGACCTGCTCGTTGGCCAGCACCGTTTGCAGTGTCTCCGACCAATTGACCAGGCCCTCGCCGCGGTAGGCCAGGTCGCCCTTAAAGAAGCGGCTGAAGAACCACTCTGTCCAGTGATAGTAGGCCGGGTCGCAGCTAACCGCCTCGCGCTCCCAGTCGAACATGGCCCCCATGCTGCGCAATTGCCGGCGCATGCGCTCGATGTTGGCGTAGGTCCACGTCTTGGGGTGGATGTTGCGCTGGATGGCGGCGTTTTCGGCCGGCAGGCCAAAGGCGTCGAAGCCCATCGGGAAGAGGACGTTGTAGCCGCGCATGCGCATGAAGCGCGCCCGCGCGTCGGACGGCGTCATGGCGAACCAGTGGCCCATGTGAAGGTCGCCGCTGGGATAGGGCAACATCGTCAGGGCGTAGAACTTCGGCCGATCCCAATTGACCTCCGCCCGATAGAGCCTGTCGGCTTCCCACTTTTCCTGCCACTTCGGCTCGATGGCCGCCGGATCATAAACATCAGTCATGGATTACATCTCCGCCACTGGAAAACAAAAGAACCCCTTTCGCTCAGAGACGAAAGGGGTTCCGCGGTACCACTCTGATTGATGGTACGAAGGTGGACCTGAAGGGGTTCGAACCCTTGACCTCCACAATGCCATTGTGGCGCTCTCCCAATTGAGCTACAGGCCCATACCATCCACTTAAGCGCGTAACGGGCGCAACCCGGCGCCGGCTAGGTTGTTCACCGGCGCGGCTTCCAGGCGAGTTCGGCGTCCTTGGCCACCCTTGCAGCCTTTGGGGCGGCTCTCTGCGCGTGTCGCGCCTACTACTCCTGTTCACAGCCTTTGGCTATTCGTTTGTCACTCTGCCGGCGCCTGTGGCCGGGTCATGGACCTGAAGGGGCTCGAACCCTTGGCCTCTACAGTGCGATTGTAGCGCTCTCCCAGCTGAGCTACAGGCCCAACAGCAGACATGGATTTTAGCCTGAGCCGGGTGGATTGTCAAGGCGAATGGCAAGTCGCCAAAACCGTCCGCGCATCCTGTCCACTTGACGCTAACCCCCACCCCGCGTACCATTCTCCCAAGCCCCGCAGGAGCCGAACATGCACAAGTACGTCATCAGCCTCGAATACTGCGTTCCCTGAAACTACTGGCCGCGCGCCGCCCGTGTGGCGGACGACATCATGAGCAACTACCACCACGTCATCGAGCGCTTCACCTTCATCACCGGCAGCAAGGGCGCGTTCGTGTTCACCGTCGATGGCGAGGTGCTGTTCTCGAAGAAGGCCATCGGCCGCCACGCTGATCCGGGCGAAGTGCTGGAGCTGTTCCGGCAATTCATCGGCCCCGACGTGGAGCCGTTCCCGCGCGAACTCTAGACCGCCTCGCCGGGGTAGGCAGCGACGCTGACGTTCATGCGCCCCCCTGCGCGTCCACGCCGGCCAGAAATGCCAGCACGCAGTCGTTGAAGCGCTCGGCCTGGTCGATGGGCGTGGCGTGGCCGGAGTCCTCGATCACGACCAGCCGCGCGTTGGGCATCATGGCCACGTAGGCGGCCTTGGTCGCCGCCGGCGTATAGTCGCGATCGCCGGAAAGCACCAGCGTCGGGCAAGCGATCCCCCCCACCCGGTCGAGAACGCTCCAGCCGACCAGCGCCCGCATGGCCGCGCGGTAGGCGGCCGGGTCGTTCTGCGCCCATTGGGCGATGAACATCTGCCGCAATTGCGCCTGCTCCGGCTTGGGGAAGAGGCGCGGGCCGAGGAAGTGGGCGGTGCGCTCGGGGTTGAACAGGCGGGCCAGTAGCAGGCGCTGGAGGATGCGCAGCCGGTCGGCGAGCGAGTGGGCCACCAGCTCCGGCCCGCTGTTGACGATCACCAGGCTGCGCACGCGCTCCGGGTGGTCGGCGGCCAACTGGAAGGCGATCATGCCGCCCATCGACAGGCCGACGACATGGGCCGAGGCGATGCCCAGCGCGTCGAGCAGGCCGAGCACGTCATCAGCCATCATCGGCACACTGTAGGGGCCGGGCGGCTTGGACGTGCGGCCGTGGCCGCGCATGTCGGCCGTCAGCACGCGGTAGTTGGCCGCGAAAACGGGCGTCTGCAACTGCCAATCATCACTACGCGAACCCAAGCCGTGGAGAAACAACACCGTTTCCCCCTGCCCGCTGGTCTCATAGTGCAGGTCAATACCGTTCGTCCTGAGCGTGGGCATACTCCTCCTGTAGGGCCGAATGGACGACGATGAGCGCGGGGAACTCCGCCCGCAACCAGTTCGCCAGCGCGGCTATGGCAGCATGGACGCCGCGCGTCGGCCGCGGAAAGCCAACCTCGGCCAGCCCGATGACGATCTCCCCGTTGGCGCGCGCGCGCACTTCCAGCCCCAGCCGCTGCCGGATGGGGTCTTCATTGATGTAGGTCTCGATCAGCAGCTTGTCGCCGCCCAGGGCACGGTAGGCCTCAATGAAGCGCACGCGCCCGCCGTCGAACAGGATCACGGACGGACGGAAGCGGCGGCCGATCTCGGTCAGGTCGGCCGGCCCGCGCAAGACAACGTGGGGCATGGCGTACTCCTCCGGGATGGGAAAAGGCGTAGTCGCCGGGGCGTCGTTGCGCCGCCAGGCGAAATAGCGCGGCGTGCGTCCCTCCGCCAGGGCGACGCGTTCGTACTTGGTCGGCGCGCGGCCGGGTTCCTCCAGGGCGAAGGTCGCCCCGCTGCGGCTCTCGAAGGTGGGCGAGCGCGCCAGCGCGGCGGCGATCTGCGCGGCGTAGTCGTCGTGGTCGGTGGCGATGTCCAGCGGCGCGCCGGCGGCCATGCGCGTGGCCAGCAGGCACAGGAAATCGTTGTCGATGAGGCGGCGGGCGTCGTGGTCGAGCTTGGGCCAGGGGTCGGGGAAGTTGATGACCACCGCGGCCAGGCTGCCCGGCGCGCATAGCGCCCGCAGCACCGCGTTGGCGTCGCCCTGGATGAGGCAGACGTGGTTCAGGCCGCGCCGCTCCAGCTTGCGGCCCGCTCGCCGCAGCGCGGGCACGGAAATCTCCACGCCGATGACGTTGGCCTCCGGCCGCCGTCCGGCCAGCTCGATGAGGTACTGGCCGCTGCCGAAGCCGATCTCCATCAGCAGCGGCGCATCGCGGCCGAACAGCGCCGGCCAGTCGGCCGGCCAGGATAGCTGCTCGATTTTGGACCAGATCGCCGGGGACATCGCGGCGATTATACGCCCGCCCCCCGCGCCGGCAAACAGGGTAGAGACGGGTCGCCGACCCGTCTCTACGCCTTGCGCCATCGGGCTACTTGGGCCACAATACGCGCCTTATGGCGCCACTCATGCGTGGAATCGACGCGGAAAAGTACGACCGCGCCTACAGTGACCGCGACCTCGTTGCCCGCATCGCCGGCTACTTCAAGCCCCACCGCAAGAAGCTCGTCGTCATCGTCGTGGCCATCACCATCATGGCCGCGCTCGGCGCGCTGGTGCCCATCGTCATCGCCAACAGCCTGAACGCCGAGGCCAGCGAAGCGCCCTTCCCGACGACACTGGCCTTGCTCGTCCTCATTGCCGGCGTGGGCACGTGGGCGCTGGCCGGCATCCGCCGCTATCTGACAGCGCAGGTCGTCGCCGATGTCGTCAACGCCATGCGCGACGACGCCTTCTCGGCGACGATGCGCCAGGATCTGTCGTTCTTCGACGAGTTCTCCACCGGCCGTATCGTCAGCCGCATCACCAGCGACACGCAGGAGTTTGGCGAGGTGCTGGCCATCAGCACCGACGTGATCAACCAGCTGGCGACGGCGATCATCCTCATCTTCGTTCTCTTCAGCATCGACCTGAAGCTGTCGCTGGCCGTGCTGGTCATGACGCCGCTCGTCGTCGCCGTGGCGCTGTTGTTCCGGCGCATGGCCCGCGACGTGACCCGCCAGAGTTCGCGCGCGTTGGCCGAGGTCAACAAGGCCATCCAGGAAGCGGTCAGCGGCATCCGTGTGGCCAAGAACTTCCGGCAAGAACAGGCCATCTACGACGAGTTCATGCAAGTCAACGACCAGGCCTATAGCATCAACGTTCGCCGCGCCCTCGTGCTGGCCAACATCTTCCCGACGCTCAACGCCCTGGCCGGCGTGGGCACGGCCTCGCTGGTCTACTTCGGCGGCCGCAGCGCCATTGCCGGGGCGATCAGTATCTCCTCGTGGTACATCTTCGTGGCCACGGTCGATAGCTTCTGGTTCCCGGTGACGAATCTGTCCGCCTTCTGGAGCCAGTTCCAGGCCGGGCTGGCGGCCACCGAGCGCGTCTTCGCCCTGATTGACACCGAGACGAGCGTCCGGCAAACGGCCAGCGAACCGGCCGGCCGCCTCCGTGGCGACATCGAGTTCGACCACGTTTCCTTCCGCTACTCGTCGCAGGAGCAGGTGCTCGACGACTTCAGTCTGCACATCCAGCCGGGCGAAAGCGTCGCCCTCGTCGGCCACACCGGCGCGGGCAAGTCGAGCATCATCAAGCTCATCGCCCGCTACTACGAGTTCCAGGAGGGCACGATCCGCGTCGATGGCCACGACATCCGCGGCTTCGACCTGACCACCTACCGGCGGCAACTGGGCATCGTCGGCCAGGTGCCGTTCCTCTTTGCCGGCACGGTGGCCGACAATATCCGCTACGCCTGCCCCGAGGCCAGCGATGAGCGCATCGAGGCCACGGCGCGGCAGATCGGCCGCGGCGAATGGCTGGAGACGCTGCCGGAGGGAATTGCCAGCGAGGTGGGCGAACGGGGCGCGCGCCTGTCGATGGGCCAGCGCCAACTCGTCGCCCTGACGCGCGTGCTGTTGCAGAACCCCAGCATCTTCATCCTCGACGAGGCCACGGCCAGCGTCGATCCCTTCACGGAGTCGCAGATTCAGGAGGCGCTCGATCTGATCATGGCCCAACGCTCGGCCATCATCATCGCCCACCGGCTCTCGACGGTGCGCTCGGCCGACCGCATCATCGTCCTGCGCGCGGGGCGGATCATCGAAGAGGGCAGCCACAAGTCGCTGATGGCCCAGGGCGGCCATTACGCCGAGCTATACGACACCTATTTCCGCCACCAATCGCCCAGCTACGTGGTCAAGAACGAGCGATAACAAAAGACCTCAGAGGTCTCGGAAGACCTCTGAGGTCTGGCTACTAACAAAAGACCTCAGAGGTCTGGCTACTGCCCTTCAACCGTCAGAAAATCCCGCGCCACCCAGCCCTCGACGCCCGCTTCCGTTCGCACCTGCTGCCAGAGGAGGTCATCGGCCGTCTGCTGGCCGGGCAGCAGAGTGACAACAGTGCCGTCGAGCAGCCATTCGAGTTGCTCGCCGGTCGTGCTGGGCGCGCCGCGCAGCCAGACGCCGACGCCGCTGCTAACCGTGGCCGTCTGCACGGGGGTCGTGGCTGTGGCGGCGGCCGTGGCTTCAGGCGTGGGCGAGGCGGGCAGGACGGTCGCGCCGCTCTCGGTGGCCGACG